>NZ_CP128650.1:2140000-2310000 GCF_030644225.1 Selenomonas dianae
TCGCGCTTGACGTCCTCGTAGCTCTTCATGTCGAGGACGAGGGTCTTGACGTAGTTCGCGTTGAGGGTGTCGACGAGTTTTTCGTTCATGCCCTTGTTGAGGATGACGAGGTCGGGCTTGAGCGCGATGATTTTCTCTGCGTCGATCTGGTACACTCTGCCGATGCGCGGGACATCCTTTGCCTCGGGCGGCACTTTCGTCTTGGACTCGGGTCTGCCGACGACGCTGCCGCCGACGGCGTACAGCGGTTCGAGGAAAGAGGCGGAGGTGACGACGATGCGCTCGGGTTTTTTGTCAAAGAGGACGGTGCGTCCGTTGTCGTCGGTGATGCTCGCATAGCTGCCCCGCTCCTCGTCGGCAACGGGCAGACCGCACGCGGTGAGGGCGAGGGTGGCGGCAATCAGTAGGACGGTAAGAATTGTTCGCATATCAACTCCTCCGTGTGAGAATGGTGGAGAGGTAATTCAGTTTCTCATCCGCGTGCGCCTCAAGGTCGTAGATGATCTTCTCATCATCCAGTCCCGCGCGGCTGACGAGCACTGCCTCCTTCGTCATGTTGTTGCGGCGCAGCAGGTCGATGATCTCGGCGGAGTTGTGGTAGACCTTCATAACGGCGGCGCTGCCCGCAACCGCCATGACCTCCTCAAGCCGCTCCCTGTCCGCTGTGCCGGGGATGACGGTGAACACGTCGTTGCCCTCGACGATGGGGCGGCCGACGCGGCTGCCGATGGCGATGAAGGCAGGGATGCCGGGGATGGTGCGGATGTCCACATCCTCATGCTCCAGGAGACGAAATACGTAGATGTAGGTGCTGTAGAACATGGGGTCGCCGAGCGTCAAAAATGCGACGTTTTTGCCCGCGTTGAGGAGTGCAAGGATCTCCGCCTTGTTCTTTTCCCATGCGCCCGCATCATCGGCAAAGTTTTTCACCATGGGGAATACTTGGTAGACGATCTCGATGTCCTTTTTGAGGTACGGACGTGCGATCTCAAGGGCAACGCTGCCGTCCTTCTTTTCTGTCTTCGGGGCGATGAGTACGTCCGCCGCCTCGATTGCCTTGATCGCCTTGACGGTGAGGAGTTCAGGGTCGCCGGGACCGACGCCGATGCCGTAGAATGTTCCGCGCATAAAATCTTCCTTCCATTTATGTTATATGTGTGCTGTTCTGTGGCGACATAAATCCCACGCAAATGCGTTGGGACATCATGCCGCCCGCTGCTCATATCGGTGGAAGAACGGTATGAGCAATAAAAATCCTTCTCCCATAGTACATAGGAAGAAGGATTTTGTCAAATGCTGTGTGGATTACATCAGCATCGCGAGCATCGTACCTGCCGCGACCGCCGTACCGATAACACCGGCGACGTTCGGTCCCATGGCGTGCATGAGGAGGTAGTTGCCGGGCTTTGCCTTGATGCCGACGAGCTGGCTGACGCGTGCCGCCATCGGAACGGCGGAAACGCCCGCAGAGCCGATGAGAGGGTTGACCTTCCAACCCGTCGCGCGGCACATGATCTTGCCGAGGACGACGCCCGCCGCCGTACCGAAGATGAACGCAACGAGACCAAGGCAGATGATGAGAATGGTCTCCTTGACGAGGAAGCTCTCCGCGCTCATCGTGAGCCCCGTACCGAGCGCGAGGAAGATGGTGACGGTGTTGATGAGCGCGTTCTGCGCCGTATCGGAGAGACGATCCGTCACGCCGCTCTCGCGGAAGAGGTTGCCGAGCATCAGCATACCGAGGAGCGCCGTGATGGACGGCAGCAGCAGGCTGATGAAGATGGTCGAGACGATCGGGAATGCGATGCGCTCGAACTTCGTGACATCACGCGCCTGTTCCATGATGACTTCGCGCTCCTTCTTCGATGTGAGGAGCTTCATGACGGGCGGCTGGATGAGCGGAACGAGCGCCATATAGGTATACGCCGCGACGGCAATCGCACCGAGGAGGTGCGGCGCCATCTTCGTGGCGAGGTAGATCGAGGTCGGACCGTCCGCGCCGCCGATGATGCCGATGGAACCCGCCTCCTGCGCCGAAAAGCCGAGGAGCATCGCGCCGAGGAGGGCGATGAACACGCCGAACTGTGCCGCCGCGCCCATGAGGAGCGACGAGGGGCGTGCAATGAGAGGGCCGAAGTCCGTCATCGCGCCGACACCGAGGAAGATGAGCGGCGGGAAGATCTCGTATTTGATTCCCATGCCGATGGCGGACATGACCCCCGGCTCCTCAAAGCCGTTGAACGGGATGTTCGCAAGGATGCAGCCGAATGCGATCGGGCTAAGGAGCAGCGGCTCAAAGTCCCGCGCGAACGCGAGGTAGAGCAGGATAAGCCCGACGAGAATCATAATGACGTTGCCGCCGGTCATGCCGATGAATCCGCTGCCCTCGACAACCGACTGCAGGGAGACGGTAAATGCGTTAATAAAATCCATAATCTGTCACTCCCTCCTCAGCGCGGCGTGCGCATACCGTTTGCGCGTCCGAAGTTGCGCCATGCGGGCTGCTCTGCCGGGCGGATCGCGCGGATCTGCTCGACACCGGAGCCGCAGGCGGCGACGGCCGCCGCAATGACGGCGACGGTCTCCGCACTCAGCCCTGCAGGAACGGCAGGCGCAGCGGGTGCGGGGGATGCCGCAGGTGCAGGAACGGGAGCGGCAGGTGCCGCTGCGGGCGGCGCTGCCTTCTTCTTCGTCGGGTCAAGTCTGTGGACGAGCTCGATGAGCCCCCAGATCGCAATCAACACGGAGAATACGATGACCATGTTGATGACCATGATGACAAATGGATTGTCGGTTACGGGTTGATGCATAAACTCACCTCATCTTGTTTTTCGCCTCATGAATACCGCCGTTGTACCCGTCAGTGGAGGTATCCTGAGGATCTTTATGTATATTGCGAAAATATCGCTTTTGTTATTATGCTGGATTGCAGACGATTTTACAAGTTTTATTTTCACTTTTTCTCATGCAACTTTTGCATATTTTTCATAAATGACGCGTTCGGTTTCAGTCGGCACGCGCCGCATCAAAGGCTCGCCGCACCTCGGCATAGATCTTGTCGTAGCTCTGCCCCGGCTGCGCCTCGTAGAGTTTCTTCCCGTCCAGAAAGATGCTCGGGACGTAGTAATACTGCCCCGCGAACGGCTGCGTCTTTGCCGGCTCTTTGTTCTCGTCGATAAAGACGACCTCTACGCCCTCGTAGCCCTCGGTGCGCAGTGCGTCCATGGCGCGGTGCGCGTTCGCGCAGTAGGGGCAGCCCTCCATCTCGATCATGGTCAGTGTTTTCATGGCAGTTCTCCTTTCGGACGATGGGAATGTTACGTCAGCGACCCTTTCCCGCCGCGGTGCGGTAGGCTTTCAGCTGCGCACATCGCGCGGCGATCGGGGCGATTCCAAGCAGGGTTTATCATAGCACAATCTTTCCGCTAATGCAAAAAGGCGGCGAATACCTCATTGCCGAGCTTCATGCCCGCATTCGTCAGCGCAGTGAATCCGTTCGCACGGCGAAGAAGTCCCTGTGTGATATATTTCTCAATCACCGCCCCATATACGGTATCAATTCTCACACCAAAGGTGCGATGAAAATCCGCCTCGTCAATCCCCTCTCGTGTACGCAGGGCGAGGAAGGCGTACTCCTCCATCGCGTTCTCTCGCGTGCGCTCCGCGTCCTCGGGGGTACGGACACTCCTGCCCGTCTGTATGGCGCGGATGTAGTTCTCCGTGTCCGGTTCGTTGCCCCAGCGTACACCGTCCACATAGCCGTGCGCCGCCGCGCCGACACCGAGGTAGGGAACGTTCCGCCAGTAGCCGAGGTTGTGACGGCTCTCATAGCCCCGCCGTGCGAAGTTCGAGATCTCGTAGCGTGCATAGCCGCGTGCGGGAAGTTCCTCCATGAGGTAGTCGTACATCTCCTCCGCCGCGTCCTCGCTCGGGAGTGCGAGCCGCCCCTGCGCCTCTGCCGCCGCGAATGACGTGCCCTCCTCGACGATCAGCCCGTAGACGGAGATGTGTTCGGGGGCGAGGGCAAGCGCTGCGTTGACGCTCGTCTTTAGGTCATCGAGCGTCTGTGTCGGCAGTCCATACATCAGGTCGAGGCTGATATTCGTGAAGCCCGCCACACGCGCCGCACGAAATGCTGTGCGTGCCTCCTCCGCTGTGTGGATGCGCCCGATGGCGCGGAGCAGTCGGTCGTCAAAGCTCTGCACGCCGAGGCTGAGGCGGGTTGCGCCCGCCGCGCGAAGCTGTGCGAGGGAGTTCACATCAACCGTGCCGGGGTTCGCCTCGACGGTGCACTCCTGCGGGAGCCCCGCTGCGGTGATGAGGGTGTGCAGGATCTCCGTGAGGAGGGCGATGGGCAATGCGGTCGGCGTGCCGCCGCCGATGTAGATGGTCGTCACATCGCCCCATCGTGCGCGAAGCGGCGGCACCTCGCGCAGGATCTCTGCCCGAAGCGCCGCCGCGTAGTCCTCCATTTCCACACGCGCGTTTTTGTCTGCGGCGGAGGAAACAAAGTCACAGTATGCACATTTTTTCACGCAGTAGGGGATGTGGGCATAGATGCCCCACGGTCTTACCTGTGCGTTATTCATCAATTTTCAGCACCGCCATAAACGCCTCCTGCGGGAGCTCCACGCTGCCGACCGCCTTCATGCGCTTTTTGCCCTCCTTCTGCTTTTCGAGCAGCTTGCGCTTGCGCGTGATGTCGCCGCCGTAGCATTTCGCCAGAACGTCCTTGCGGCGGGCGCGGACGTTCTCACGCGCGATGATCTTGCTCCCGATGGCCGCCTGGATCGGGATCTCAAACATCTGCTGCGGGATGATCTCTTTGAGTTTCGTCGCAAGCTGGCGGCCGCGCTGCGCGGCGCGGTCACGGTGGACGATGGTCGAGAGTGCGTCCACGGCATCGCCGTTGAGGAGGATGTCGAGCTTGACGAGGTTGCTCGTCTGGTAGTCGATGAGCTCGTAGTCGAGGGACGCATAGCCGCGTGTGGCGGACTTCAGGCGGTCGAAGTAGTCGTAGAGGATCTCGTTCAGCGGGATGTGGTAAACGACGGTGACGCGCGTCGCGTCGAGGTAGTCCATGGTCTGAAACACGCCGCGCTTTTCCTGCGAGATCTCCATGACCGCGCCGACGTAGTCCTTCGGGACGATGACGGTCGCCTTGACACACGGCTCCTCGATGTGGTCGATCTCGGTCTGTGGCGGGAGGTCGGCGGGGTTGCTGACCTCGACCATCGTCCCGTCCGTGCGGTAGACGTGATAGACGACGGAGGGCGCGGTCATGATGAGCCCGAGGTTGTACTCACGTTCGAGGCGTTCCTGAATCACGTCCATGTGGAGCAGCCCGAGGAAGCCGCAGCGGAAGCCGAAGCCGAGCGCGATGGAGGTCTCGGGCTCAAAGACGAGGGCGGCATCGTTGAGCTGGAGTTTTTCGAGGGCTTCGCGGAGGTTGTCGTAGTCCTTGCTGTCCTCGGGATACAGCCCGCAGAACACCATCGGGGTCACGCCGCGATAGCCGGGCAGCGCTTCTTGGGCGGGGTTCTCCGCGCTCGTCACGGTGTCGCCGACGCGCACGTCACGGACATCCTTGAGCGCGCCCGCGATAAAGCCGACCTCGCCCGTGCCGAGTGCGCCCGTGTCGACGGGCTGCGGACGGAAACATCCGACATCGGTCACGTCGAAGGTCTTGCCCGTCGCCATGAGTTTCAGCTTCATTCCCTTTTTGATTGTGCCTTCTTTCACGCGCACGTTCGCAATCACGCCCTTGTACGGGTCAAAGTACGAGTCGAAGATGAGTGCTCTGAGCGGTGCTTCGGGGTCGCCCTCCGGCGGCGGTACGAATGCAACGACGGCATCGAGCACTTCCTTGATGCCGAGCCCGGTCTTTGCCGAGGTGAGGACGGCGGCACTCGCGTCGAGCCCGATGGTGTCCTCGATCTCATTTTTCACACGCTCGGGTTCGGCGCTCGGCAGGTCGATCTTGTTGATGACGGGGACGATCTCAAGGTCGTGCTCCAACGCGAGGTAGACGTTGGCGAGGGTCTGTGCCTCCACGCCCTGTGCCGCATCCACGACGAGGAGTGCGCCCTCGCACGCGGCAAGGCTGCGCGAGACCTCGTAGTTGAAGTCGACGTGGCCGGGTGTGTCAATGAGGTTCAGCTCGTACATCGCGCCGTCCTCGCCGCGGTAGTCGAGGCGGACGGTCTGCGCCTTGATGGTGATGCCGCGCTCGCGCTCAAGATCCATGCTGTCGAGCACCTGCGCCTCCATTTCGCGCTCGCTGAGTGTGCCCGTGTACTCGATGAGGCGGTCGGCGATGGTGGATTTGCCGTGGTCGATGTGGGCGATGATGGAAAAATTGCGGATATGCTTCTGATCCATTGTGTCTCCTTCGCTTCCTTTATAGAATCACATCGAACACGTCGCGCTGCGTGTTTGTGACAAAAATCTCAATCTCTCCGCGCTCGGATGCGAGTTCCGTGCGTAATTGTTCGGCGAGAGCGGGGAGGACGGGGCTCTCCGTGCCGAAGTGACCCGCGTCGATGATGTGCATTCCCTGCTCGACGGCACGCTGCGCGTCGTGGTACTTCACATCGCCCGTGACGTAGACATCCGCGCTGCGCCGCATAGCATCGTCGATAAAGTCCGCCCCCGCACCGCCGCAGACGGCGACGCGGCGCACGGGACGCGCGGCTGCGGCGGCGAGGCGGACGTGGGACACGCCAAGACGTTCCTTCACCGTGCGCGCAAAGTCCTCGATGCTCATCGGGGTGGGGAGCGTTCCGACGCGCCCAATGCTCTCGGTCACACCGGCCTCCTGATGCGTGATGACGAAGGCGGAGAGTTTTTCGAGCCCCAGACGCGCGGCAAGCACGTCGTTCACGCCGCCGCGTGCCACGTCGAGGTTCGTATGCGCCGCCGCAACGGCGATGTTGTGCGTGACGAGGACGGCGAGACGTTTCCCAAGCGGGAGGTCGGTGCGCAGCTGCTTGATGCCGCGAAAGATCGCGGGGTGGTGTGCGACGATCATGTCCGCCCTGCGTTCGACGGCTTCCGCGACGACGGCATCGTCCACGTCAAGCGCAACGAGCACGCGCCCGATCTTCTGCGCGTAGCTGCCGACGAGGAGTCCGGGATTGTCCCAGTCCTCGGCGAGGCGGCGCGGCGCAATGCGCTCCAATGCGTTCATGATAAGCTGACAGCTGAGCATAATGACCTCCTTTTCCTCAATATAATGCAAGCATCGTCCGCAGCGCAGCAAGCAACGATACCGTTTCGCGATACTCCGCACTCTGCCGTGCTGCGGCGCTGGCATTCATGCCGTTGGCGGCACGGGTGAGCTTTGCAATCTTCCCTTCGATGTGCTCCCGCAGGAGCGGATCGCGCTTTTCGTAAAGTTTTGCGCCGATGTGGAGGAGTACGTCGTCGGGCATCGCTGCCGCACCATGCTCGGCGCGGATGATCTCATAGAGGTGTCCGCCCGCGCGTGCAAGCGCCTCGTCCGTGATGTTCCAACCGTTTCCGTAGAGCCAGCGGCGCAGCTTTGCCGCGCTGTTCATGGGCTGCAGGACGAGGGTCTGCACGTCCACAAGAACATCGGGCGCACCGGACAAAATATCCATGATAAGTGCGCCGCCCATGCCCGCAATGACGATGGATTCCGCTTCGCCCGGCGCGAGGATAGACAGCCCGTCGCCCTGCCGCACGTCGATCTCACGTGTGAGCCGCTGCGTGACGGTCGTACGCCGCGCCGCCGCGCACGCGCCCGCGCTGAGATCGCCGACGACGGCACGCGGCGCAATGCCCCTCATGACGAGCGTCGCGGCGAGATAGGCGTGGTCGCCGCCGATGTCCGCGACGGCAGTGCCGTGCGGCACAAATGCGGCAAGTGCCGCAAGACGTGCGTCGAGCTGCATCTCTTTCCCCCTCTCCTGTAACGCATAGACGGTATCTGACTGTGTGGTGCGAAGGCCCTAAACGAACCCTAGTGGAGCAAACGGGGAAAGCGTGCGTTCTGTCCCCGGCGTGCTTCTTTCGTTCAAGCGCAGCGCGTTTAAGAAGTGCGCCGGTATTTAGACAGATAAGCACGCGACCGTTTGCGCAACGAGGCGTTCGTGTGGGTCTCGCACCATAAGTACTTCTCCACAGACATAAGAAAGGAGTGTAACCTCTGCGTTACACTCCGTAATGAACAAATGGCTCCTCGAACTGGACTCGAACCAGTGACATTCTGATTAACAGTCAGACGCTCTACCGACTGAGCTATCGAGGAATGTGTCAGACACACGTATTATAAGGGCTATGCGCCGTCCTGTCAAGAAAAATGTTGCTTGCACGGGCAAAACATATGTGTTAGAATCAAAACAGGCGTTGCCATACGGTAGGCGGTCGATTCTTAGCCCCTGAGAGGGGGTTCGCTTATGGGCCCATACGAATTTCTTTCGCTGGTGTTCCTCGTTACGATTTGCATCGTGATGTCAAAAGCATAAGAACCCCGCCGCACAGTCCCCAAACGTTCGGCGGGGTTCTTATTCCAAACAACTATTGGGGCTGACCGTTTACCGGCAGTGCCCTTTTTGTATGCTTATTATACGATATTTCTCCGCACGCGTCAACTACTCCAAGAAGTCACGCAGCACCTTGCTGCGGCTCGGGTGGCGCAGCTTTCTGAGTGCCTTCGCCTCGATCTGGCGGATGCGCTCGCGCGTCACGCCGAAACTCTGCCCGACTTCCTCAAGGGTGCGCGAACGTCCGTCCTCCAGCCCGAAGCGCAGCCGCAGGACGTTCTTCTCGCGGTCGGTCAGTGTTTCCAAGACCTCCTCAAGCTGTTCCCGCAGGAGCATAAACGATGCCGCCTCGGCGGGCGCGGGTGCCGCCTCGTCCTCGATGAAGTCGCCGAGGTGGGAGTCCTCCTCCTCGCCGATCGGCGTTTCGAGGGACACGGGCTCCTGCGCGATCTTCATGATCTCATGCACACGCGCAACACTGATGCCCATTTCCTTCGCGATCTCCTCGGGACGCGGGTCGCGTCCGAGCTCCTGCAGCAGCCCGCGCGAGATGCGGATGAGCTTGTTGATCGTCTCGACCATATGAACGGGGATGCGGATGGTACGCGCCTGGTCGGCGATGGCGCGCGTGATCGCCTGCCGTATCCACCACGTCGCATACGTGCTGAACTTGTAGCCCTTGCTGTAATCGAATTTTTCGACCGCCTTCAAAAGCCCCAGGTTGCCCTCCTGGATGAGGTCGAGAAAGAGCATCCCGCGTCCGACGTAGCGTTTGGCGATGCTCACGACGAGGCGCAGGTTCGCCTCCTCCAGGCGGTGACGCGCCGTCATGTCCCCCGCCTCCATACGCTGCGCGAGCTCGACCTCCTCCTCTGCCGTCAGCAGCGGCACATGACCGA
Organism: Selenomonas dianae; assembly: GCF_030644225.1. Taxonomy (NCBI): domain Bacteria; kingdom Bacillati; phylum Bacillota; class Negativicutes; order Selenomonadales; family Selenomonadaceae; genus Centipeda; species Centipeda dianae. The sequence goes on from NZ_CP128650.1 coordinate 2,149,407, forward strand.
TCTCCTTGAGGTACATCCGCACGGGGTCGTCGAGTGAGATGCCCTCCGGTACGGTGAGGTCGATCTCGACTTCCTCCTCCTTGCCCTCCGGCTCGTCATCCACAGGTTCTTCTTCCACAGCCGCCGGCACATCATCGACGATCTCAACGCCTTCGTCGCTGAAACGCTGGTACATATCGTCCATTTCGTCGGGGGACATCTCCTGTTTTTGCAGTGCGTCGATGAGTTCGCCGTATGTCAGCGTGCCGCCGTTCGTCTTCCCCTTGGCAAGCAGGCGTTCAATGATCTCGGCGCCCGGTGCTTTTTTCTGCTCCGTCCCCTCCGTCATAACGCTGTCCTCCTATCGTATTCGTCAGGCTCTCGCCTCAAAGATCAAAATTCCCCTGTAATTTGCGCAGACGCACGGGATGCCGCAGCTTTCGGAGCGCCTTCGCCTCGATCTGGCGGATGCGCTCGCGCGTCACGCCGAAACTCTGCCCGACCTCCTCAAGGGTGCGTGAGCGCCCGTCCTCAAGACCGAACCGCAAACGCAGCACCTCCGCCTCGCGCGGTGCGAGGGTCTTGAGAACATCCGCGATCTGCTCCTTGAGCAGCATCATCGACGCTGCATCGGCGGGATCGAGTGCCGCCTCATCCTCGATGAAGTCGCCGAGGTGGGAGTCCTCCTCCTCGCCGATCGGCGTTTCGAGGGACACGGGTTCCTGTGCGATCTTCATGATCTCGCGCACGCGCGAAGTGCTCAGCCCCATGTGCTTCGCAACCTCCTCCGGGGTCGGGTCACGCCCAAGTTCCTGCAGGAGCTGGCGCGAGATGCGGATGTATTTGTTGATCGTCTCGACCATGTGAACGGGAATGCGAATGGTACGTGCCTGGTCGGCGATGGCGCGCGTAATCGCCTGCCGTATCCACCACGTCGCGTACGTGCTGAATTTGTAGCCCTTACTGTAATCGAATTTCTCGACCGCCTTCAAAAGCCCGAGGTTGCCCTCCTGGATGAGGTCGAGAAAGAGCATCCCGCGTCCGACGTAGCGTTTGGCGATGCTCACGACAAGGCGCAGGTTTGCCTCCTCCAGGCGGTGACGCGCACGCTCGTCGCCCGCCTCCATCCGGCGTGCGAGCTCGACCTCCTCCTCTGCCGTCAGCAGCGGCACGCGTCCGATCTCCTTGAGATACATACGGACGGGGTCGTCGAGTGCGATACCCTCGGGTACGCTGAGGTCGATCTCGATCTCCGGCTCATCCGAATCCGGCGCATCGACGGACTCCGGTGGATCGTCGTCCCCGACCGCTTCTACGGCTGTATCGTCAACGATCTCGATCCCTTCGTCGTTGAATTTTTCGTACAGTGTATTCATTTCGTCGGGGGTCATGGTCTGTGTGTCAAGTGCTTCCATCAGCTCTGTGCACGTCAGTGTGCCTCCGTTTGTTTTTCCTTTTGCCGCAAGTCGATTCAATATTCCCGTTTGGTGCATCTCATCCCGTTCGATCCGTACGGCCGCTGCCTGCATCGTATCCCCCCTCCTTTCGATTCGTTTTCCGATTCCATGAAACAATTCCTGTGTATCCTATCGGTGGAATACCACCCGCACAAAAGTACCGTTCCGCTTTATTCGCGTGAATTTTCACGGGCGATTTCATCCTGTATCTTCTTCACTTCGTTTAATTCGTCAATGTATGCCGCTTTTCCTGCTTGCATCATCTCCTCGGCACAACGCGTATGACGGGCAAGCGCAGCGGTCAGATATGCGCGTCGGAGTGTGCCGAGCGCCTCCCGATAGGAGGCGGGTGTCCGCCCCTCCCCGGCGATGGCGCGGGTGAGCTCCGCCCCTGCCGCTGTAGGCTGTGCGGCGATAAAGGCGGCATCCAATGCGCCGCCTGCGGCGCTGTGCTGTTCCATGGCACGAAGGATTTCCGCCGTGCCCGCATCGGGAAAATCGGCAAGCGGAATCAAAGATAAAATTTCGGTGAGAATCGAAGGATCATGCCAAACCGCCGCAATCAGTTCGCGCCCTGCCCGCCGCAGCGGATCGTCCGGCAAATGCGCAGGGGCATCCTGCGCCGTGCTCTGCTGCGACGGCTCTGCGCCGCCGCGCCGCACATAGGCACGCAGCGCATCCGCCACCACGCCCTCGTCGAGAAAGAGCTCCGCCGCCGTCCGGCGCACATAGGCGGCACGGGTGACGGCATCCAGCTCTGCGAGCACGGGCAGCATCGCGCGGAGTGCACTGCGCTGCCCCTCCACACCGTCCGTCATGTGCGCGCGGATGTGGCGCAGACGAAAGGCGGGAACGGGGACGGCATCGCCCACGAGCGCGCGAAACGCCTCCGCGCCGTGCGTGCGGACGTACTCGTCGGGATCTTTACCGTCGGGCAGGAGGAGAACACGCACCTCGGCGGCACGTCCGCGCACCGCCGAAAGTGCGCGCAGGGTCGCCTCCTGTCCCGCCGCGTCGCTGTCGTAGCAGAACACGATGCGCGGCGCACGGCGCAGGAGCAGCGTCGCGTGTTCCTCTGTAAATGAAGTGCCGAGGGTCGCGACGACATTCAAAACGCCTGCTTCCCATGCGGCAATCGCGTCCATATAGCCCTCTACGACAATCGCCGCGCCCTCACTTGCAATCGCGCGATGTGCGCGGTCAAGCCCAAAGAGGAGCTTTCGCTTGTTAAAGACGGGGGTTTCCGCCGTGTTGAGGTATTTCGGCTGTGCATCGCCGAGCGCACGCCCGCCGAAGGCGACGATGCGCCCGCGCTCGTCCGCAATGGGGATCATGACGCGTCCCCGAAAGCGATCGTAGACGCCGTCGCCGCGCTCACGTTTCACGGCAAGCCCCGCCGTCACGAGAAGGTGTTCGGCGATGCCGCGCTTTTGGAACGCGTCGGAGAGCTTTGACCACGCGTCGGGCGCGAAGCCGATGCCATACCGCTCGATTGCCTCCGCCGTGATGCCGCGCCCCGCGAGATATGCGCGTCCCGCTTCCCCGTAACGCGTCACGGTGAGGCAGTTGTGAAAAAAGTCACGTGCAAGCGCATTAACTTTTCTGAGATCATCCAGTTCCCTAAGACGCGCCTCCGCGCGCGGATCGCGTTTCTGCGCAGGCTTTTCGATACCGAGCTGCTCCGCCTGCCGCAGGATCGCCTCAAACGGCGTGATGTGCTCGATGAGCGAGATGAATTTGAACGCGTCGCCGCCCGCGTGGCAGCCGAAGCAGTAGAAGAAGCCGTCGGCGGGCACGACGGAGAACGACGCTGTCTTTTCGTTGTGGAAGGGGCAGCAGCCCCAGTAGCGATTGCCCTTGCGCTTCAGCGGAACATACCCCTGCACGACGGCGAGGATGTCGGTCTGCGCGCGCACCTGCTGCACAAAGGCCTCCATCCTCGGGTCACGCATAGGTGTCTCCTTATTTTACTAAATGGCTCTATGGTAAATGTTACAGACGAGTGCGGACGGCGATGCTCCGTAGCAAACCCTAGTGGAGCAAGCGGAAGAGAAGGCACGTTCTGCCCCCTGCGGATTTTGACCGTCCAAGCGAAGCGCGTTTGAAATCCGCAGGTATTTCGGCAGATAAGTGCCCGACCGCTTGCGTAACGAGGGTTCTGCGAGGAGCTCGCGTGTCCGTAACATTTGACGTAGCCCCTGCTAAATCGGTTTGAATGTCATCTGATCCACGGGCGGGATGTAGATCTCGCGAAAGAGCGCGACGGCGAAGCTGTCCGTCAGCCCCGCCACATAGTCCACCACGCACTGCTCGCGCCCCCAACGCTCCGCGCGCGCGATGAACTCGGGCGGCAACGTGTGGAAATACACGGTGAAGTGATCCATCAGGGCGCGCAGGACGAAGCCCGCCTGTGCGCGCTCGTGTGCAAGCGCTTTGGAGTGGTAGATGCGCTCGAACATAAAGGAGCGGAACGCATCCATCACGCGCTGCACCCCGTCCGAAAGAGCGGCATCGCCGCACGCCTCCGAGGTCACGATCATATCAGACACCATGCTCGTGATCATCGCGGAGGTGTCCGTGCCGAACGCGTCACGCACCTCGGCGGGCAGTTCCTCGGGCGTGAGCAGCCCCGCGCGGATGCTGTCGTCGTAGTCGTGGCAGAGGTAGGCAATGCGGTCGGCGATGCGCACGATCCGCCCCTCGAACGTCTGCGGCACGCCCTTGCCCGTATGGTTCAGGATGCCGTCGCGCACCGCTCCCGTGAGGTTCAGCCCGTGCCCGCCGCGTTCCAGGACTTCGACCATGCGCAGACTCTGCTCGTTGTGGGAAAAATGCCCCGTAATCTCCTCCACGACCGCCTCACCCGCGTGCCCGAACGGCGTGTGTCCGACATCGTGACCGAGGGCGACCGCCTCCGTCAGATCCTCGTTGAGGCGCAGCGCACGCGCAATCGTGCGCGAGATCTGCGCCACCTCAAGGCTGTGCGTCATGCGCGTGCGGTAGTGATCGCCCGCGACGATGTAGACCTGCGTCTTGTGCTTGAGCCGTCGGAATGATTTGGAGTGGAGAATGCGGTCACGGTCGCGCTGAAACTTCGTGCGAAAGGGACACTCCTCCATCGGGTGACTGCGCGTTGCCGCTCTGCTCCGCGCCGCCAGAGGTGAGAGGAGTGTGTCCTCCTGCGTCTCAAGCCGTTCTCGGACGGTCAAGGCTGCCACCTCCCGCCTATTTGACGACCATGACGGGGATCTTTGCCTCCTCGATCACCTTCTGGCTGACACTGCCGATGAGCACGCCCTTCAGCAGTCCGAGCCCGCGGCTGCCCATGATAATCATGTCGCTGCCCGCCTCGTCTGCGACCTCCAGGATGCTCCGCGCGACATGGCCGCTCTTGACGTGCTTGCGCGCCTTGCGGCTCTCTGAGAGTTTTTCCCAGATGCGGTCAAAGACGATGTGGCTCGGAATGTCCTTGTTGATGTTGCTCGCGACATAGACAAAATCCAGTTCGGCATCGCATTTCTCCGCAAAGTACAGCGCCTCATCGACCGCCTTGCAGCCGCCCACCGATCCATCGACCGGAACGAGGATCTTTTTGATCGCACTCATCATAACCCCTCCTAAATCATGTTTTAACAAGAAAGATTTCCTAAGGTATCAGTATATTTCGATGATTGGGATGTAAAATCCTCTCTCCGCGAAAAAAAAGTATTGCAGAACAAACGGCTCTGGAGAGTGCAGCCCCAGAGCGAACCCTAGTGAAGCAAGTGAGTAAAGCGTGCGGTACGCCCCGGCGTACTTCTTTCGTTCAAGCGAAGCGCGTTTAAGGAAGCACTGATAAATTCAGCCACGCCATCTTGACGCATCTTTTTTGCCCGCACTGTGTCGGCAAATCCTCCACATAGCCCTTGCTATGCGTCCGGTTTGCCTCCTTGTTCGGACGAAAAATCTACGCCAATCTGACGAACTTCATTTTATCAGCGATTCCTTAAGAAGTGCGCCGGTATTTAAGCGTACAAGCACGCGATCACTTGCGTAACGAGGCGTTCGTGAGGGGCGCACATACAGAGAGACTTTTCTGTTTAACGTCCTACAACATCCCTTCCTCGGAAAAACTAAAGAACGCCGCGCTCCCGAGGATCACGTGATCGGTCACAGGGATGCCGAGCAGTGCGCCCGCCTCCTTGAGTGTGCGCGTGAGCCGGTGATCCTCCGCGCTCGGCGCAGGGTCGCCGCTCGGATGGTTGTGCGCGAGGATGATGTGCGCCGCACCGCAGCGGATCGCCGGCTCGTACACCTCGCGCGGATGAACAAGCGTATGCGTGAGCGTGCCGACGGAAATATCCGCGACCATCAGCACCTCGTTCTTCGAGGTGAGCGGCAGGACGAGGAAATGCTCGCGCTTCTGCCCATGGCAGCGCGAGCGCAGCAGTTCATAGACATCCGCCGCCGCGCGGATGCGCGGGCGGCGCTGCGCCGTCTGCTGTGCGCGTCTGCCCAGTTCGAGCGCAGCGAGTACGGTCGCCGCCTTTGCCATGCCGATGCCGGGGATGCGCGCGAACTCGGCGGCGGGCATCGCAAGGATCGCGGAGAGTCCCATCTCGCGAAACCGCGCGACAATGCCGTGCGCCAGTTCGAGCACGTTCTCCCCCGCGCGTCCCGTCCGGAGGAGAATCGCAAGCAGTTCCGCATCGCTGAGTGCCAATGCGCCGCGCTCGATCAGGCGCTCGCGTGGGCGTTCCCCCTGCGGCAGCTCACGCAGATTCATCGCCGTCCTCCATCGCAATCCCCGCCGTCCGTGCCAGTGTCGCAACCGCATGGAGCGGCAGCCCGACGACGTTCGAGAACGAGCCGCAGAGCTCCTCGATGTAGATCGCCGCACGTCCTTGGATCGCGTACGCGCCCGCCTTGCCCATCGGCTCGCCCGTAGCGACGTAGGCGGCGATCTCCGCCGCCGTCATCGGGGCGAAGCGCACAATGCTCTCCACCGCATCCGTATAGGCGTGCCCGTCCTTTACCCACGCAATCCCCGTGAGTACGGTATGCTGCCGCCCTTCGAGCAAGGAGAGCACATGACGTGCCTCGGCGGCATCGCGTGGCTTTCCGAACGACTGCCCATGCAGCACGACGGCAGTATCCGCGCCGAGGATGGCATGGTCGGGGTACTCCTCCGCCACCTTGCGCGCCTTCAGCAGCGCGTTTCGAATCACGGCATCGCGCGGGTGTTCCGAATCCCTCACCTCGTCCACAGCCGGCGTGATCGAAACAAACGCCGCACCGATCTGCCGCAGGAGGGCACGCCGTCGGGGTGATGCAGATGCCAGTATGAACATAGCTCATCCTCCCGCCGCCCGCAACGGGGCAAAAAGAGACACCGAAACTGTGCCGGTGTCTCCACAAATTTCTCTATAAAATTGATTCGCCCTTGTATACGCTTTTTCCTGCCAATGATTTAGGAAGCACTGATAAATTCAGCACCTCTATCTTGACGCATCTTTTTTGCCCGAACTTCGGCGGAAAATCCTCCACAGAGCACAACTCTGCGTCCGGTTTTCCACCTTGTTCGGACGAAAAATCTACGCCAATCTGAAGGACTTCATTTTATCAGCGATTCCTTTACAACAAATACCGCAGATAGACATAGACCGTCGAAAGAACAATGGTCAGAATCATGAGCGGGAAGCCGATTTTGAAATAGCGGATGAAGCTGATGTGTACGCCGCGCTCCGCCGCCATGCCCGCCACGATGAGGTTTGCGGACGCGCCGACGAGCGTGCCGTTGCCGCCGAGACAGGCGCCGAGCGCGAGCGACCACCAGAGCGGCTCCAAGTTCGTAATGCCCATCGCGCCCATGTTCTGAATCAGCGGAATCATCGTCGCGACAAACGGGATGTTGTCGAGCACCGACGAGATAATCGCGCTCATCCAGAGAATCAGCAGCGATGTCGCCGTCATGTCTCCCCCGGTTGCTTCTACGGCATTTTCAGCCAACTGCGCGATAATGCCGACCTCGATCAACCCGCCAACCGCAATAAAGAGACCGATGAAGAAGAAGATGGTCGGCCACTCGACCGCGTGCATCGCCTTTTCCACGAGGTGTTCGCTACCGCCCGCGAGCAGCAGCAGGAGGAAGCCACCCGTGAGCGCAATGAGGGACGATTCGATGTGGGTAAAGGAGTGTGTGAAAAATCCGAGGATCGTAAGCCCCAGCACAAAGAGCGAACGCTTTAAGAGGCTGTGATCCGTGATTGCCGCCTTCTCGTCCATCTGCATGAGCTGCGCTTTGAGTTCCGGCGTTGTAACGAGACTCTTGCGGTAGAGTGCGGACATGATGAACATGACGACCACCATGCATAGAATGGCGATCGGTGCGAGGTGCTCGATGAACATGACGAAGGTCAGTTCCTTCACCGCGCTGCCGATCATGATGTTCGGCGGGTCGCCGATGAGCGTCGCCGTGCCGCCGATGTTCGAGGCGATGATCTGCGTGAGAAGATACGGCATGGGGTCGAGCCGGAGGATCGTGGTGATGCTGAACGTGACCGGCACCATGAGGAGCACGGTCGTCACATTGTCGAGAAAGGCGGAGAATACCGCCGTAATCACGCACAGATAGACGAGGATGCGGCGCGGCTCCGCCTTTGCCGCCTTCGCCGCCGCGATCGCCACGTAGTCGAACAGTCCCGTTTCCTTCGTTACGCCGACGAGCACCATCATGCCGACGAGCAGCCCCAGTGTTTCAAAGTCGACGTGGTGCAGCGCCGTTTCCTGTGAGAGGATGCCGAGCAGCATCATGAGCACCGCGCCGATCATCGCGGCGACCGTGCGGTGAATTTTTTCCGAGACGATCACCATATACATCACAACAAAAATAATCGCGGCCAACGTTTCCATGTAAGCGCCTCCTTGGTCTGAAGGTGTTGCATTTTGCGGGCGACATACACAGACCGCCGCCACGCACGACTTTGTTCATTTTATCACATAGTCCAAAAATATGACAAGTTTTTTTCCACGTACAATTTTATACGCACACAAAAGGAGCAGCAATATGAGGTCAGATTGCCTCGTATCGTTGCTCCTTGTGTCATTGGATATAAGGAAGCACTGATAAATTCAGCACTACCATCTTAGCGCATCTTTTTTGCCCGCTTTTCGTTAGCAAATCCTCCACATAGCTCTGGCTATGCGTCCGGTTTGCTGCCTCAATCGGACAGAAAAATCTACGCCAATCTGGCAGACTTCATTTTATCAGCGATTCCATAAAAGCTCTCCTCGTTCAAGGCGCCCCCTCAGTCGAGGCGCACTCCCTCGATGCTAATATCGCGTGCCGCCGCAAAGCGATAGATGCCAAGCGTTGCCGTCGGGACGGGACGCGGCAAGCCGAAGACATAGACCTCCTGCCCGAAGCCCATATCAAAACGCGGCGCGGCATCCTGCACGAGCGAGGCGAGAAGTCCGCCCGGCAGTGCTGCGGCATGGATGGTGAAGGCAGTCGCGTTGCCCGCCGCCTGCCCAATGCGGTAGTTGCCGACGACGCCGTCGCTCGTGCTGCCAATGCGCCCTGTGAGCCCATAGCTGCCCGGCGTATCGGTATTCGTCAGCGTCGTGCCAAATGTGATGCCGTCCGTACCGAATACGCGCTCGTCCTCGCCGTCCGCGAAGCCCTCCGCACGCCCCGTAAAGGAGGGCAGCGCCTCGCCCTGCACAATGCTCTGCGCGTCGGCAGTCAGCGTGAGGTCGCGGTGCGTGATTGTGCCCGTGCCTGTGAGCGTATCTGTGCTCAGACGATAGTTCCCCGCGCCCGCACCCGTGAGCGTCAGCCCCGTAAAGTTCACGGTTTTGCCCGTGCCCGCATTCTTGTCCGTGTATGTCCCCGCGCCCGTGATTGTGATTCCTGCGCCCTCACCGTCTGCAAAATTCGTGAGGGTGTAGTTCGTCCCCTTCGTGAGCGACTGCGTGACGTTTGCATTCCCGTCATACGTCTTGTCAAAGCGCGCGCCGCTCGTGAGTGCGAGATTCAGCTGCTTCGGCGAAATCGTTCCCGTACCCGTGAGCGCGGTCTTGTTCAGCACATAGTTCCCCGCGCCCGTGCCCGTGAGCGTCAGCCCGCCAAAGGTCACGGCTTTGTTTGCGGCGGCATTCTTGTCGGCATATTTTCCTGTGACGGTATCAAGTTCGATGCCCGCGCCCTCGCCCGTGACAAAGCCGTTGAGATTGTAGTTCGTCCCCTTCGTGAGCGTCTGCGTGACGTTCGCCGTGCCGTCGTACGTCTTGTCAAAGCGTGCGCCATTCGCGAGCGCGAGGTTCAGCTCCCTCGGCGTAATCCTGCCCGCGTTCTCAAAGGTCTTGTTCGCTGCAAGCGTATAGTTCGCCGCGCCCGAACCCGTGAGCGCGAGGTTCCTAAACGTGACGTTCTGCTGCGCGCCCGCCGCCTGTGCGTTCGCGGTCGCGTATGCGCCCTGTGCGGCGGATTCGTTCAGCGTGACAATGTCCGTGCCCTCGCCCTCGACCACGCCCGCAAGCCGATAGTTCGTACCGCGCACGAGGTTCTGCGTCACGGTCGCGTTGCCGTCGTATATCTTGGTGAACTGCGTGCCCGCCGTCCCTTCGAGCGTCAGCGTCTTCCTTGCGATGTCACCCGTTGTCGTGAGGGTGGTCGCAGAGAGGGAATAGTTCCCCGCGCCCGCCCCCGTGAGCGTCAGCCCGCCAAAGGTCACGGCTTTGCCCGTGCCCGCGTTCTTGTCCGCATATGTGCCTGTGACAGGTGCAAGTGCGATGTCTGCGCCCTCGCCGCTTACGAAATTCGTGAGCGTATAGTTCCTGTCCTTCGTGAGCGACTGCGTGACGTTTGCCGTGCCGTCATACATCTTGTCAAAGCGTGCGCCGCTCGTAAGTGCGAGATTCAGCTGCTTCGGCGAAATCGTGCCTATGCCCGTGAGCGAGGTCTTGTTCAGCACATAGTTCCCCGCGCCCGTGCCCGTGAGCGTCAGCCCGTCAAAGGTGACGGCTTTATCTCTGGCGGCATTCTTGTCGGCGTATTTTCCTGTGACGGCAGAGAGTTCGATGCCCGCGCCCTCGCCCGTGATAAAGCCCGTGAGGCTGTAGTTCCCATCCTTCGTGAGCGACTGCGCGACGTTCGCATTCCCATCGTAGGTCTTATCAAAGCGTGCGCCATTCGCGAGCGCGAGATTCAGCTCCTTCGGCGTGATCCTGTATGTGCTGCCGATGAGGTCATAGCCGAACGCATCACTGTAGATGCCGCTCGCATCGCGTGTACCGACATTCTTCTCAAGGGCAGTATCCGAAAGAATGTGCGCGTCCCCGTCCCCGAATGTTTTGCCGTCATAGACTTTCGCAAGGCGCTTCGTGCCCTTCATCAGTGCCGTGAGCATGGGCGTGGTCTTGCCCTCGTAGATGCGCCACGGCGTTCCCTTGCCGCCCTCGGTGGCGACGAGGGCGGTGCCGTTCGCGTCCTTCCAGTCCGTGTATGTCGCCGCCAGCTTCATATCCGCCTCGGCAGCAAATTTGACATCCGTCGTCACGTCAGCCCCATTGCTCGATGCGCCGACTGCCTGCCCTGCGCTGCCCGACTTCCATACGGCATGGCGAATGCTGCCGCCGAGCGCCTGCCCCACAATGCCGCCGACCTTCTGATTCCCTGTGACCGTCCCCGTATTCCATGCATGCTGAAGGGTACTGTCATCTATCGCCCCCACAATGCCGCCGACCAGCTTACTCCCTGTGATAGTGCCCGTATTGCAGACATTCTGAATCTTAGCAGCCTCACTTGCATATCCCACAACACCGCCGGCGATCTGATCTGTCCCGCTGACTGCGCCCGTATTGCAGACATTCTGAATCTTAGCAGCCTCACTTGCATATCCCACAATGCCGCCGACGACCTGATCTCCATTGACCCTGCCGGCGTATGAGACGTTCCGAATCTCAGTGTCGTCCGCCCGTCCCACAATGCCGCCGACCACATAGTTCCCCTTCACATTGCCGTCCACGAGGGAGAGATTCTCAATGCGTGCCCCGCTGGCATAGCCAAACAGCCCTTGAAAATTCTCATGCGGACGATTGATATACAGCCCCCGCAGCGCGTGCCCCGCGCCGTCGAATCGTCCCGTAAATTGCGTGCTAAAATTTTCTCCAATCGGAAGGAAGCCCTCTATGCCATACACAGTACTGTTCCATGTATTTGTGACACCTGCGTCGATGTCGCCCGCGAGGATGTATCTGCCATCCAGCTTCGCATTCATATTCTGCAGGTCGTAGACGGTATGCACGCGCATATAGTCATAGTCCGTATGCGCCGTGCCGCCGAGGTTCGCTACATCCCATCCGCGCGATTTTGCAGATGCCTTGTGATGGTCGGCATTCGTGCTCGCGTAGTCGAAAACCTGATACGGCGTCGCTGCGCCGTTCACGTCGATGTTCTCCGTCGTTTTATGCCCGACATCGTAGCCGATGTGCGGGGTGTTTTCACTGCGGATGGTGACCGCGTTGCCCGTGAGCGCCGTGCCGTCTGTGTTCTGTATGTCATCCGTATTGAGGACTTTGACGTTCTTGCCCTCGATGTAGAGTTTGCTCGCCTGCACCGTGCCAAGGTTCAGCACATTGCCGTACTGTGTGCTCGCTGAGAGTGGACTATTACCCCCCCATGATGTACCCGCCGCGCTTGCAACAGCGTCGACATTCGCCGTCGAGAGGTAGAGCGCACCCGTATTGACCTCGGAGCCTTTGGCGAAGAGGATGCCGTGCGGATTCACGAGATAGACGTTCCTGCCGCCCTCGATTGTGCCGTAGATGTTCGATGCGCCCTCGCCCGTGACGAGGTTCAGATAGTCGCGCTCCTGATTGCCGCCGTCAAAGCGTACCTTCTCGCCCGAGTCGATGGAGAAGTCCTCCCAGCGGAGCACATTGTGCTCGGTCTTGCCCGTGATGTCCATAGTTGTGCCGCTCGTGGAGATATTCGCCTCCCCCGCATTTGTCGCGGCGTGTGCGCCCTCGATGGGCAGCGCGTACGCGTGCGGCACGGCAAACGGCGCGGCGATACTCCCCGCAACGAGCGCACAGAGGAGTGTGCGGCGCAGATGTGCATTTGATGAGGCTTTCATATTGCGACTTCCTTTCTCTATCCGAACCGATCATATTCCGTTGGTTCTAAGGAAGCACTGATAAATTCAGCACCGCCATCTTGACGCATCTTTTTTGCCCGCACTGTGTCGGCAAATCCTCCACATAGCTTTGGCTATGCGTCCGGTTTGCCTTCTTGTTCGGACGAAAAAATCTACGCCAATCTGACGGACTTCATTTTATCAGCGATTCCCTAAGTGTTTTCTTATATTATAGCATTTTTATGGATGTATCACACAAAATTGCAGAAAGTGACGATAACATACACGAAAGTGATGTGTTTCATCGCGTCGCAGAATCGAGAATGCATTGCAACAGGGGATGCTGCACGAGTCAAAACGACTTCGCGCAACATCCCCTGTTTGTGTTGGCGCTCCAAGAGTCTGTATTCTTACCGCCGCAGACTCGCCCCGTTCGTCGCAATAACGTCCCTATACCACGCGAACGATTTCTTGCGATACCGCGCGAGCGTCCCCGTCCCGTCGTCGTTCCTGTCAACGTAGATGAAGCCGTAGCGCTTGCTCATCTGCGCCGTGGACGCGCTCACGAGGTCGATGCAGCCCCACGTCGTATAGCCCATCACGGGCACGCCGTCGGCGATCGCCTCCTCCACCTGCACGAGATGATCGTTCAGATAGTCGATGCGATAGTCGTCCGTGACCGTCCTGCCGCCCGCACCGTCCGCGACGAGCACATCCTTCGCGCCCAGCCCATTCTCGACGATAAAGAGCGGCTTCTGCCAGCGGTCATAGTAGCGGTTGAGCACGAGGCGCAGCCCCTGCGGGTCGATCTGCCAGCCCCAGTCACTCGCCTTGAGATACGGATTCTTCTTTCCGCCGAGGATATTGCCGCCGCCCGCCGTTCCGCCCGCGCCCTCGCAGATGCTGACATAGTAGCTGAACGAAACGAAGTCCACCGTATGCTCCCGCAGCAGCCGCAGCTCCTCCTCCGTCGCACGGATCTCGATGCCGTTCTCGCGGAAGTAGCGTTTCATATAGCCGGGATACACGCCGCGTACGTGCATATCGCCAAAGAAATCATTGAAATGCTCCGCCTGCATCACCGCAATCATATCATCGGGCGCAGGGGTCAGCGGATATGTCGGCATCGCGAGAATCATGCAGCCGATCTGAGCCTCGGGGATGATCTCGTGCCCGATCTTCGTCGCGAGTGCCGAGGCGACGAACTCATGGTGACACGCCTGATAGAGGTCTTGGAGGGACAGCTCCGATTTCGGTGTCAGAATCCCGCCCGAGAGCAGCGGCTCATGCAGCACGGAATTGATCTCGTTGAACGTCAGCCAGTATTTTACTTTATCCCGATAGCGCGTGAAGATCGTCCGCACATACCGCTCGTAGAAGCCGATGAGGTCGTGGTTCATCCAGCCGTTGTAGGCTTTCGCCAGATGCAACGGCGTCTCGTAGTGCGAGATCGTCACGAGCGGCTCGATGCCGTATTTCCGGCACTCGTCAAAGAGATCGTCGTAGAACTGCAAGCCCTTTTCGTTCGGCTCGGCATCGTCCCCGTTCGGGTAGATGCGGCTCCATGCGATCGACGTGCGAAAGACCTTGAACCCCATCTCGGCAAAGAGGGCGATGTCCTCCTTGTACCGATGGTAGAAGTCAATCGCTGTGAGTTTCAGATTGTCCGCCGTCGGCTCCTCGGTCGGTGCGCCCGTGATGCCGTGCGGCATGATGTCCTGGATGTCGACACCCTTGCCGTCCGCGTTGTACGCGCCCTCACACTGGTTCGCCGCGACCGCGCCGCCCCAGAGAAAATCCTTTGGAAATGCCATATTGTGCTCCTTTGCCGCAACATTGCCGCACGCTCGTAGTCCAGTGGATCGGACGCTCCCCCATACGGCGTGTTACGCAAGCTCGATGCCGTTGTCCTGCGCGAGTTTGCGGATGATCGGCACGGGAAGCTCCGCCGCCTTTGCCGCCGTCTCAAGGTCGATTCCCCCGCGCAGACAGTTCATCGCAACGCGGATCACGCCCTGCTTGCGCCCACGGAACTCACCTTCGCTGATGCCCTCCGCCTTGCCGGCCTCTTTTCCTTTCTCCCATGCCGCCATAAGATCCGCCTCGTAGCTCGCACGCATCGCCTCCACGCGCTGCGCACTCATCGAACGGGCAAACTCCTCGACATTGACTTCGCTCATTGATGCATACACCCTTTCTTTCCTCTCAATTCTTTTCCATTATAAAAAAATCTTGCGAATCGGTCAAATCACACGATGCGTTTCGCCCTGCTCGGGAGCAGTCTCCTGCAGTGCCAAAATCTCTGCGCGTGTCATTCCGCTCGACTGCTCAATCACGTTAATGGGGACGTTCAGCGCGAGCAGCGAGCGTGCCATATCGAGTACGCCCTCACGCCGGCCCTCTCGCAGTCCCTCTCGCCGTCCCTCTCGCCGTCCTGCTTCCAGCCCATCCCTATGATATTGTTGGTATTGCATATAGAGTGTCATATACTCCCGCCTCGCTTCCTTTTGTATCTTCACCCGCTCGACTTCTTTTGCCAGAGCTTCCGCAAACTGCCCCTGCACTGCCTTGCCATTGACATAGCGCAGGAATCCCTCAAGGTCTGCGTCGACAGCACCTTTCAGCCCCTTTGCATTGAGAAAAATCTTCGTTGCTCCATCGCCGAGCTCCAACTCCGGCAGCTCGACGCAGGTATGCCGAAACGTATAGACGCGCTGCTCCAATCCGAACAGATCAAACGTACAGACAAAGATGATGTACGTCTGCCTCAACTGATCGTAATAAACCCCTTTTCCAATGAGATCCATATCGATCATCGCCTGATAGTAGCGCGTGCGCTTCGCGAGCGCCCCGTCTACGCCCTTTGCCGTCTGCATTTCGATGTTGTAGACCGTCCCTGCCTCGTCCTCAACATACACATCGAGGCGGACAGCCTTACTGTCAAGACGCAGATCAATCGTCTTTTCCGTGTGCGGGTACGAGATGTCACGAATCTTGATATGAAGGATCCGCTCAATCAAACGCTTGCACAGCTCCTTGTTCTGCATCACGCGCAAAAAGATGAAATTATCTTGAATCGACAGTTCTTCCCAAGCACGGTTCGCACGTTCCTCAAAACTCAGTGCCATAGTGTTCTCCTTTCTCTCCCATTTTCTTTCTATTGTATCTTTTTTTTCCCTTTGATACAAGAAAAACCGTCCCCCGCAAGGGACGGCTTCCAAAATATATCCTTATTTCTTCCGATAGATGATCGGGCTGCGCACGAGGTACTCGAACGGTGCGCTGAGGCAGTGGACAAGGCGCGTGAACGGGAAGAGGATCGCGACCGCCATCCACGAGAACATATGGATGCGGAACATGAGCGGCACGTTCTCCATATAGTCGATCTCGGGGCTGAGCGCGAGAACCGAGCGGAACCACGGCGAGATGGTCTCGCGGTAGTCAAAACCGCCCTGCACGGCGTTCAGCGTCGTGGACGCGCAGCCCGTGAAAATCGCAAGGAAGAGGAACAAATAGAGCCACTTGTCCATTGTCGACGTGTTGACCGCCATGCGGTCTTTGCCAAAACGGCGGATGAGGAGCAGAATGAAGCCCCCGAAGAAGAGCACGCCTGCGGGCGCACCGCCGCCGAGCGCGATGAGATGGTAGAGGTGCTCGTTGATGCCCGCCGCCTCGGTCATGAACTTCGGGATGAGCACGCCGATGACATGCCCGCCGAGTGCCATGACGAGGCCGAGGTGGAACATCGGCCCCGCTATTTTGAGGTCGCTCTTGGAGAGGAACTGACTGGACTTCGTCGTCCAGTTCCGCTCAAAGACGGTGTAGCGCACGATCGTCCCCACGATGAGGAACGTGAACGCGATGTAGGGCAGGACGCCCCAAGCAAATTGTTTCATCATGCTGTCCTCCCTTCGAGCGCGGATGCCTCCGTGAGCACGACATCGAGAAGAAATGCGTAGGGCAGCTTCGCCTCGATCAGACGGTCGCGCAGCAGCTCCAGTTTCGGACGCACCTCGGTGAGGATGTGCAGCGATTCACGCTCGGGTACTGCCGCCGCAAGCTCAAGGAGTGCGGGCAGATAGTCCGGCAGTTCGCGTTCGAGATCATAGCCCGCATCGAGGAAGAGCTGCTTGTAGCGCAGCAGTTCTTCCGCCTGCTTGCCGAAATCCGTGCGGTTGTGCGTCGTGAGGTAGAGGTTCGTGTTCTGCGAGAAGTCAAAGGCACGCACATAGGCATCCTCGAACTCCTGACGTTCGGTCTCGCCGATGTAGCCGAAGAACTCCTCGAATACCTCGCGCGACTGCGGACGCTCGACATCCGCGACCGCCGCCGCATGGGTGGGAACGCCCTCCCACCAATCCGCCGAGGGGTACTCGAACAGATAGGACGTGAGGAGGAGCGGGGTCTGTATGCGATTCGTCTCCATCAGCAGCACCCCCCGGGGCAGGCATAGCCGACCGAGCCCTGCAGCTCACGCAGCTTGTCCTGTGTAACATCCTGCACCCCTGCGGGGATGTTGAAGCGGTCGCGGCGTTTGGCAACGCCGAGGAGGCGGTACATCGCCTCATACGTCTCAATGTCGTGCATGAGGTTCGCCGGCAGTTCCTCACCCGTCTGCTTTGTACGCATGACGGCACGCAGTTCGAGCAGGACGCGCAGCACGCGCTCGATTGCAGCCTCATCCCCCGCCGTCAGCAGCTGCGCGAGGTAGGCGACAGGAATACGCATCTCCGCCGCCCCCGGGAAGAACACCTTCTCCTCGACGCGTCGTGCAATCGGGCTGAGGGGCGGCACGTACCAGACATTCGGCAGCGTGCGATACTCCGGATGGAGCGGAAACGCGAGCCGCCACTCGGCGATCAGCTTGTACGACGGCGAGTTCTGCGCCGCACGGATCCAGCGGTCGGGGATGCCCGCCGCCTGCGCCGCCGCAACGGTCGCGGGATCGTTCGGATCGCAGAGGGCATCGAGGTACGCGCTGTAGATGTCCTTCGGGTCGGGTGTGGATGCCGCCGCCTTGACCTTGTCCGCATCGTAGAGAATGACGCCGATATAGCGCATACGCCCGACACAGCCGTCGCTGCACACGGTCGGCAGGCCGTTCTCAAGACGCGGGAAGCAGAACGTGCATTTTTCCGCCTTGTTCGTCTCCCAGTTGTAGTAGATTTTTTTATAGGGACACGACGGAACGCAGTGCCGCCAGCCGCGGCATCCGTCCTGCGAGATCAGCACCACGCCGTCCTCGTCGCGCTTGTAGATCGCACCCGAGGGGCACGCCGCCACGCACGCGGGGTTGAGGCAGTGGTTACACAGGCGCGGCAGATGCTTCATAAAGATGTCGTGGAACTCAAGCGTGATCTCCTGCCCCATCTTCGCGAGATTGTAGTCCTTGCGTGCGGACTGTCCGTCGGCGAGATCGTCCTCCCAGTTCGGCCCCCACTTGATCTCCATGCGCTTCTGCGTAATCAGTGAGCGCGGACGCGCGACGGGCTGATGGTTGCGCCGCTTCGTGTGAATCAGCGTTTCGTAGTCGTACGTCCACGGCTCGTAGTAGTCGTCCATCTCGGGCTGCTGCGGATGGTAGAACAGCTTCGCCATGCGCGTCATCATGCCGCCCGTCTTGAGCGCGAGCGCACCGTCCCGCAGCTCCCAGCCGCCCTTCCACTTCTCCTGGTTCTCCCACTGCTTCGGATAGCCGATGCCGGGCTTCGTCTCGACGTTGTTGAAATACATATACTCTGCGCCGCGCCGGTTCGTCCAGACATTTTTGCAGAGGATGGAGCACGTGTGACAGCCAATGCACTTGTCCAGATTCATGACCATCGCAATCTGTGCTTTAATCTTCAAGCCAATCTACCTCCTCCATGCGCCGCACGACAACGTACGAGTCGCGCTGATTGCCCGTCGGGCCGTAGTAGTTGAAACCGTAGCTGAGCTGCCCGTAGCCGCCGATGAGGTGGGTGGGCTTGATGTGGATGTGCGTCGGCGTGTTGTGCGTACCCGCGCGCGTGCCCGAGATCTTCGAGCCCGGCACGTTGATGTGGCGGTCCTGCGCGTGGTGCATAAAGACACTGCCCTGCGGGAGGCGCGGCGAGACGACGACGCGCGAGGCGACGACACCGTTGCGGTTGTACAGCTCGATCCAGTCGTTGTCCTTCACGCCGATCTCCGCCGCGTCCTTCTCGCTCATCCAGACGCTCTGTCCGCCGCGGAACATCGTGAGCATCTGCTGCGCATCGAAGTACATACTGTGCGTGCTCCACTTGTTATGGGGCGTGAGGTACTTCAGCGTAATTTCCTTCTGTGTGCCGTTCAGCGACTTGTTCATCGGGCGGAAGTCGAGAATCGGACGATAGATCGCCTGTGCCTCGCCAAACTCGCGCATGACCTCGTGATCCATGTAGAAATGCTGCCGTCCCGTCAGCGTGCGGAACGGAATGAGCTCCTCCACGTTGTTCGTAAAGGGAGTGTAGCGGCGGTTCTGGTTGCTGCCTGTAAACGTCGGTGCCGTGATGGTTTCACGCGGCTGCGCGATGACCTGATCGTAGGTGAACCGCTCGTCCTCGCGATCCTTCGCGAGACGTACGAGGTTGTCGAGACCCGTGCGCTTTTCGACCGCCTCCCATGCGCGGACTGCCGTCCTGCCGCAGGTAGTCGGGGACATCCCGAGCACCGCATCAATCGCCTGCCGCGCCTCGTAGATGGAGGGGCAGCCGTAGGACACATAGTCCTTGTTCGTAATCACGCCGTTGCGCCGGCGAACCTCCTCGTAGTCCTCCGCCGAGTCCCACGTATTGCCGTGGCTCGCCGTCTTGCCGCCCGCATTCGGGCCGAGCGCAATCCACTTTTCGTAGAGCTTCGTGTAGTCAATCGTATTCGAGGCGATGTTCGGCATGGTCTTGCCGGGGATCGGCTCGCACTCGCCCTTGCTCCAGTCGCGCACCACGCCGTCCGGCTGCGCCAGCTCCGCCTCGCTGTCGTGTCCGAGCGGGGTCGCGGCGATGTTCGTGTACGGCGTGAGCTTTGCGTCCTTTGCCACCTCAGACACCGCCTGTGCCAGTGTGCGGTAGATGTCCCAGTCCGTGCGCGACTCCCAGAGCGGATCGACTGCGGGCTGAAACGGATGGACAAACGGATGCATATCCGTCGAGGAAAGATCCGTTTTCTCGTACCATGTCGCCGTCGGCAGCACGATGTCGGAGTAGAGTGCGTTGCCCGCCATGCGGAAATCGAGGGCAACGAGCAGATCGAGCTTGCCCTCAAGCGCACCGCCCGGCTGCATGAGCTCCTCCTTCTCGCGCCACTTCACCTCCTGCGGGCGCGTCGCACAGTCCTCCTCCTGGAAAATGCTGTTCTCCGTGCCGAGGAGATACTTGAGGAAGTAATCGTTGCCCTTCGCGGACGAGCCGAGCAGGTTGCAGCGCCAGACAAAGAGGTTGCGCGGGAAATTCTCGGGAGCATCGGGATCCTCCCAAGCGAATTTGAGGCTCTTGTCCTTGAGACTTTTGACGATGTACTGCTTGATGCCGTCCGCACCCTCGAAGCCCGCCGCCTTTGCATCCGCCGCGATGTCGTTCGAGCCGCGGTTGAACGTCGGATAGGACGGCGCCCACCCGAGACGCGCCGCCATGACGGCATAGTCTGCCGCGTGGTTGTAACGCGCCGGCTCATTTGCCGCCGTAATCGCATCCGTCTGGATCTCGTCGCTGCGCCACTGGTCGGTCGCAAAGTAGTAGAACGAGGTGGAATTGAGCAGCTTCGGCGGACCCTGCCAGTCCGACCCGCTCATGATGCGCGCCCAGCCCTCGTTCGGGCGCAGCTTCTCCTGCCCGACGTAGTGCGCCCAGCCGCCGCCGTTGCGCCCCTCGCAGCCCGTGAAGAGCAGGAGGTTGATGATCGTGCGGTAGACCGCATCCGCGTGGAACCAGTGGTTGATGCCGCCGCCCATGATAATCATGGTTCTGCCGTTCGTCTTGATGGCGTTGTCCGCAATCTCGCGTGCCGTCTTGATGACGAGATCGGGCGAAATGCCCGTGTACTTCTCCTGCCATGCGGGCGTGTACGGCGTATCGTCCTCGTACGAGCCTGCGCTCTCGCCGCCGATGCCGCGATCGATCGCATAGTTTGCGAGCGTGAGGTCGTAGACCGTCGTCACGAGCACCTCGCCGTCCGCCGTCTTGACGCTGCGCACGGGAAGGGCACGCGTCAGCGTACGCTTGGCGCGGTCGTTGCCGAAGTACGGCAGCTCGACCTCCACCGTCCCCGTCTTGTCGTTCCAGACGGAGAGACGCGGGCAGATCTCCGCGCCCGTGTCGCGGTTCTCGGCGCGGATGTTCCACTTCTCCTGCGTCGACCAACGCTCGGCGAGCGTACCGTTCGGAATGACGATCTCCCCCGTCACATCGTCCACAACGTAGTAAC
Source organism: Selenomonas dianae (assembly GCF_030644225.1). Lineage (NCBI taxonomy): Bacteria > Bacillati > Bacillota > Negativicutes > Selenomonadales > Selenomonadaceae > Centipeda > Centipeda dianae. The sequence goes on from NZ_CP128650.1 coordinate 2,170,381, forward strand.
GGAAATCGGAATGCTTTTCATCGCGTCCCATGTCACGCGCAGAAAGCATACGCCCCGGGACATACGTGCCATCCTCGCGCTGCTCGATGCGCACGAGGAACGGGAAGTCCGTGTATTTGCGTGTGTATTCGAGAAAGAACGGTGTTGTCTTATCGACATAATATTCTTTGAGAATGACGTGTCCCATCGCCATCGCCATCGCCGAGTCGCTGCCCACCTTGAGCGGGATCCACGTATCGGCGAACATCGAGGACTCGGCATAGTCGGGCGCAATCGACACGACCTTTGTGCCTTTGTATCGAACTTCAGCCATGAAATGCGCGTCCGGCGTACGCGTAAGCGGCACGTTCGAGCCCCATGTGATGAGATAGCCCGCGTTGTACCAGTCGCTCGACTCGGGCACGTCCGTCTGCTCGCCCCAGATCTGCGGGCTCGCGGGCGGCAGGTCGGCGTACCAGTCATAGAACGAGAGGCCGACGCCGCCCATCAGCTGCATGAAGCGGATGCCCGCCGCATAGCTCAGCATCGACATCGCGGGGATGACAGAGAAGCCGAAGATGCGATCCGAGCCGTAGGTGTACGCCGTGTAGAGCACGGAGGCGGCGATCAGCTCACTGACCTCCTGCCAGTTCGAGCGCACAAAGCCGCCCATGCCGCGCGCCTGCTTGTACTGCTTCTTCTTTGCGGGATCGGAGGCGATGCTCTTCCACGCCTCGTACGCATTCGGATGCGCCGCACGCGCCTCACGCCAAAGAGCCGCGAGTTCCCCGCGCATATACGGGTACTTCACGCGGTGCGGGCTGTAGAGATACCACGAAAACGTCGACCCACGCGGACAGCCGCGCGGCTCGAAGTCCGGCATATCCGGCGCCGTCTCCGGATAGTCCGTCGCCTGATTCTCCCACGCCACAATGCCGTTCTTGACGTGGATGTTCCAGCTGCACGAACCCGTGCAGTTGACCCCGTGCGTCGAGCGGACCGTCTTGTCGAACGACCAGCGGTCGCGGTACATGTTCTCCCATGCGCGCCCGCCCTCGTGCGTCTCATTGTGACCGTCTGCGGATTTCGACGTCGGAATCAGATACTTGAACTTTTGAAAGATGCTGCTCACGCCTTCACCCCTCCATTATTTTGGCTTTCATTGAAAAGGCTTATAGATACGATATAATTTTACTATACCGCTTCGGGCGTGGATGTGAGCAATATCACAGTTCTATAAATTTTTATAATTGAAAACTATTCTTGTGATTGCTTTTTTCTATGTAGTACAAAATAGTTTGTAATGCATGGACAAAATGAAAATATGAAGACATAGCAAAGGTGGGCTATGGTACGATGACAAAACAGTCTTCGACGGGCAATCCCATCAAGGTACAAAATAAGGGAAGCACTGATCAATTCAACTTGCGTTTCTTGGCACGTTTTTTCCCGCCTCACAACGCCCTCATTTTTGCAACAGTCCCCACAATCGCTCGCACCACATCATCAGCATCCTGTTCCGTAGTCTCCCGTCCGTAGGAGATGCGTAGTGCTTCCATTGCTTCCTTCTCACTGTATCCCATTGCAAGAAGTACATGAGACGGCACATCCGTCCCTGCGCTGCAGGCAGATGCCGCCGAAACACAAATGCCCTTGAGATCGAGCAAATGCACAAGGGACTCGCCCCGCACATCTGGAACGCCAATATTCACCAGTCCCGGCAAGTGCGCCCCCCCTTCTCCATGTACGCGTGTCTCGGGCAGATTCGCCCGAATCTCCTGCACCGTATATGACACAAGCCCATGTAGACGCACGGCCTCATCCGCCATACATTCACAACTCTCCGTCAGAGCTTCGCCCAATGCGACAATCCCCGCCGTGTTCTCCGTCCCCGCACGCCATCCGCGCTCCTGCCCGCCGCCCGCAATCAGCGCGGGCAGCTCCGCGCCTGCCTTTTGATAGAGGAATCCCGTCCCCTTCATCCCGTAGAATTTATGCCCCGATGCAGTGAGATACGTTACGCCGAGCTCCCGAACATCAACGGGAATATGCCCGACCGCCTGCACCGCATCGGTGTGAAAGGGGATACCGCGCCCCGCCAACGCTTCGGCAATCTCAGCAATGGGCTGAACCGTTCCGACCTCATTATTGGCATACATAACAGACACTAGACGCGTATCCGTGCGTAGTGCACCGATAACAGACGCAGACGAAACGCGCCCCGCTCGCGAAACAGGCAAGTAGGAAACTTCTACACCACACCGCTCCAAAGCCCTGCACGTCATGAGAATCGACGGATGCTCGATCGCACTGACAACGATATGCACAGACTTGCTGCCCTGTTGCCGCGCCTCCTCCACCACACCGCGCAGAACAGTATTGTTCCCCTCTGAGCCCCCCGCCGTAAATACGATCTCCGCCGCGTGCGCTCCAACAGTGCACGCCACTTGTTCACGCGCCCGCTCGACAGCTTTTCGCGCCCGCTTGCCAAACGAATAGGCACTCGATGCATTCCCGTAGTTCTCCCGAAAAAAAGGCAAAGCGACAGCAAGCGCTCTCTCCGAGAGCGCGGTCGTCGCCGCGTGATCCGCATATATCATCCGTTTATTCACCAACTTCACAAAACAAGAAGAGACGCTCCCCCTCCTCGTGAAGCGTCTCCCTTCCTTAAGGAAGCACTGATAAATTCAGCACCGCCATCTTGACGTATCTTTTTTGCCCGCACTTCGTCGGCAAATCCTCCACATAGCTTTGGCTATGCGTCCGGTTTGCCTCCTTGTTCGGACGAAAAAATCTACGCCAATCTGACGGACTTCATTTTATCAGCGATTCCTTAAAACAACGTACAGCCCTCATCCCTGAACTCTTCGACCTTCTCCCGAAGGAACTCCTCCTCCACCTCAAGGTATTCCGCAAGACATGAAAAGCAAAAAAAATCCTTTGCCTTCATATCCAGCAGCTTCTTCGTTAGACCGACCTCATCCTTTGACAAAGGATTTCCACATTCCCGACAAAACTTCTCTCGCGACATCTTCTATATCTCCCGCAGTCGCAGCTTCGGTACATCCTTGCCCCTGTACTCAATATCCAGAACGCCCAGCTGTATCTTGACCGTATCGCGCATCTTGTGTGCCCGCCGCAAACAGTAGCGATCAAACTCGCGCACATTGACATCTGCCGCCGTACGGATATGAGGGAAGAGCAGCTTCATATATGCCGTTGCAATGCGCTTGATCGCCTCCGTATCGCGCGTATCGGCTTCCTCCGGCACCTCCACGATCTCATCCACGATGGCGCGATAAGACAAATCATCGCGCAGCTGATGAAGAATCGTCGAGAAATACTCCGAGTTCAGCGCCCAGCCGGAGACCTTCAGATCCTCCGTCATACGCGGGATATTCCACCCCTTGATAAATCCGTGAAAGCGCTCGATCAGAGCCGACTCATGGAACACCTTCGGCAGTTCCTCAAACATATTGCCATAGCCATCCTGATCCATAACCTCTTTCTTGATATTTCCGCAGAGAATCACACCGGCATCCCCGTCCACGCGATGCGTTCCGATATTGCAGTATCCATTCTCACAGAAGGACTTGAGTGCGCCGCGCATCTCATCCACATCGGGGAACGTGATCGTCTGCACCTCATCCAGCGTCACAAAATCATGATTCGTCACAAGCCCGTCCTGTCGCCGTGCCACATCATAGAACATCTTTGCACGGCTCATCACACCACCGCTCGCCAACCAGCCGAAGCGGCTTACGCGCCCAAATAGATAGGATTTCCCCGTCCCCTTCGGTGCGAGTTCGATGAGGTTCAACTTCTTTTCGGCAAAGGGGAGGAGCCGTGTCAGCATCGTCAGCTTCTCTTCCTCACTCGCATACCCTGCGGGGTTGTAGTCCACCGCCCCCAGCAACACATCCATCCATTCTTCGGTTGTGAAGTCCCGTCGTGCGTCCTTATAGTAGTCCAAATCAATCGTATAGGGGCAGAAGCTCTTAAATGTGACGAGTTTGATTTTCCCTTTGTCCTGTACTGACTTTCCAGCTGGTGGACGGTAGCCCAGCTCCACCATCCCCCACGTCTCACGCGCCGCAACGAGTTCATCCTTGCAGTCCTGCCAGACATGCTCCTCGATCATGGTCTCCTTACTCATCAGTCCAAAGTCCGGCAAAGAAAAGGACACCGCGCCCGTCTTAATATCAATATCAATCGAAATACGTGCAAGCAGCTTTACCTGCTCCCGTTCGATCACAATGCGGCTCTTGATTGCCGTCCATTCTTCCTTCCGCGGCAAAAAGCGATGCACAAAGCTCGCAAGTTCCTCGGCGTCAAATACACCGTCCGCATTTGCAAACCGCTTCAAAAGCCAATCACGAAGGAAAGAAGGAAGTCCGAGTGCCGAAAGAAAACTGCTCTTCTTCAAATCCTTGTAAACAATCATCTCATCAAAAGCATTTTTGAGCTTATCGATCATCAACATAACCTCCCCTCTTCACCTCAGAAGTCAAAATCATCATTCATCTTCATCCCTTTGCTCTGCGCCTCTACCACAAGCACGTTCAGGGGAGTATCCCCCTCATATACCGCAAGACTGTATGTGCCGGCGTGCGTAAGATCGGGAAGCTGCACCACGAAATGCTGGGCATCCTGCATTTGCCCCGCATAAAATTTACCTTGCCAAACAATCCCCAATGCGTTGATCGGCGCATCGGCAAAAAGAGCGAGGCGAAGCCCGGTCTTACGATCCACAAACACATTTTCATCCGCAAGGCTCACATGAACCGTCTGCCCATCGGCACGCTCCAATGTGATGAGCGGCACAAGCACCTCTTCCAACGATGCGCCGCCGTGTACCTCCACACTCGCCTTACGGCTGCCCTTGAACCTGCCGTAGTCGGCAAGCACGAGGTAGTCGCCCTCCTCCGTTGCAAAAGGCAAATCATGTGCATAGTTCGAAAACATACGGCAGCACCGCCCCGAATGCTCCCCCCTCGTATCCGTCTCGTACTTCTCCTCCTTCTCTCTGCGCACCGCCAGACGAGAGGCTCCGTGATCGCTCACAATGACAAACCTGCGGCACTTTCCTGCCGCAAGCTGCGTCGCAGCATCACGCATCATCTCTTCGATTACATCTATTTCCTTCGCAAGGTGAATCGGATGTTTCTCCAGCGTATAGTTGTAGCGGCTCTCCTCGCCATGTTTCAGATCATCCAGTCGCTTGCTTGCCGCTTTACTGCCCTGCCATTGCGCGTAAAACGCCCGATTCACCGAGGTAATCGTCGGGAGCATCGCACGCCCCACCTGCACCCGTATCTTCAATCCGAGCTGTTTGCTAAACGCCCCAATCAGGGCGAGATACTCCACGCCGAGCGCATCCAGCCAAAAGAGATGCGTCCCCTCCTGCGGAACACCATCCAACAGCGACTCACGCGCAGGGAGCTCATTATAAATCCGCGCCGCAGCAAGCGCATCTACTTTAGATAGGAACATCTCTTCGAGACAGTTGCTGAGCTTCTGCCGCTTGTAGGCAATGAAATACTCCGTCAGTTCCGCTGCCCGTGCACAATCCTTGAACACATAGTCAGAGGCATAAGCATAGAGCGAGGGATAGACCGTTTGCAAAATCCCACAATTTTTCCAGTCATCATAGCCATCATCTGCATCATGCGAAAGTGCCGCGATCATATCCTCGCGCTCCACCTCCGTCAGATCCGTCAAACGGTAGATGCGCTCTGCACGAATTCTGCGATTTTTCCGCACAAACTCCGCCATTTCTGCCTCAGAGCAATTGCGCAGGAGACGTTTCCGCTCCTGATACAGCTTCTGAAACTCTGGATTTTGAAGCGACATATTTGAGATGGCATGAATAACCGCCGTACGAAGTCCTGCGGCACTTTCCGCCTGCTGTGCGGCAAAGAAAAGATAGGGATACTTCTTCGCCATGTCGTCCCCTGCCAGCCGCAGGGCAATAAAATACAACCATCTATCAAAGTCAGAGGCATTGGTTCGCTCATGAAAAAGCTGTGCCAAATCTCCGTCCAGTCCGTAGTGCGCGAACACGGCAGACATCTTCCACTGTTCCTTGGAGAGTTCCTGCAAGAGCCGCTGCCATTCCGCCTCCGTCCCGCAAGAGCACAGGAGGGCAAATTCCTCACAAAAATGCGAAATCACCCCAAACGCATCCCTCACATGATGAACACGAAGGAGCGCATGGGGAAAGCTCTGCCGACTATGGACAATGTGGACACCGCCGCGTCCCTGCTCCAATACCGCCAGCAAAGACCGTGCACCGTGTATTCCCGCCTCCACAGGAATCTCCGGCGGCAATACGCTCAGGGAGACATCCATCCCCAGCACAGAGTCCTCCGCCGCATCTTCGGCACTGCGCCGCAGTGCCAAGCGACGCTCACCGTTTGCGATACGGGGATCCTCGGACAGCTCCGACGCATAACGGAAAAATCCGCGCAGCAGAAGTAGAGCGGCACCATCCCCACAGGGCATCGACTTGAGACGGGAAAAGAGACGGCGCGCCGCCTCCTCCCCACACAGGGCGAGATATTCCGCCAAGCCGATGAGGAGGATCTTCTCACCGCTCTGCGCCTTCGTTTTGATGGTCGTAACAATGTCATCGGGAAGCGGCAGCCGATCCTCCTCAGAGGAAAGCGAACTCAGCGTAAGCAAATGAAGCCCCAGACCTTGCAGCCTGTGGCGCAGCTGCGCATAGACCGAGTCCCCCGCAAAGAGGAAGAACGGCGTTCGCTCCCTGTCCTGCAAATATCGCTCGACAGCTGTCAAATCCGGCACCATTGCATTTCACTCCCATTTACGAGTTTTCCAGAATCTCCATCCCGACCGTCATATTATCTGCCACAAGGCGCTTCAAATATGCCTTGAGCGTTGCATCGTCCATACTGTCGATCTTCGAGAGCACCTTGGAGGAGCCGCCTGCATCGTAGCTCGCCTTTGCAAGCTGCTTCAGTTTTTCCTCAACGCGCAGGTGACCTCTCCAGTCGTACGGAGAGATACCGAGTGCAGTCAGTTTTTCACGTACTACCGGCAAATCAGTCAAGAGTCCCGCATACTTCCCGATGACATTTTTGCGGAACGCTGCATCTCTCTGTGCCCCATCCGAAAGCACCGTGATAAAAGCCGCCTTCTCCAAAAAGGCAATCGCCGCCTTCAGTTCCTCGTCCTTGCCGTCGCGATGGTCAATATAGGAGAATACACGCTGCGCCGCATCGTATTCATCCGCCCCCACACAGGCAAGGACAGGTGTTTGGTACTGCTCCGACCATTTGCGCGGACTGAGCGAGCCCGTTTTCTCCTTCCAGAGTTCGCGCAGCTGTTCCTTGAGCTGACTGCGCCGATACTCCTCCGCACAGGAACGTACCGCCTCATTGCAGTGGGTTTTCGTTTTGAGGAAAAGCCCCTGCTCCACCTTGCTCCGTATTGTTTTCCGCTCTGCCTCAGAAAGCCCATCCAGATAGGGAGCATACGCCTTGGCAAAGAACACATCCTCCTCACCGAGCACCTGCTCCATCTCGGCACCATACTGTTCCATCAACGAAACAAAGTCACGCACATGCTCGGGCAGGACATCACCGCCCTTCGCCAACAGTTGGAGAATATGCCTCGTCTTCGCAAACGCTTCGGACTGCTCCGCCAAAAATTCTGCCGAGATACGCAGGAAGCTCAGGCGTTCCTTCCACGCCGCACGTGCCGCAGTCCACTCCTGAAGCTGTACATTGAGCACCCGATTCGTCGCACGAACCGCGCGATACTCCATGCAGAGCTCCCGCAGGAGCTCCTCCCCTGTCTCCTTGCTCCAAAGACAGGCGTACTTCTGTGAAAACTTGTGTCGTATATCTTGGAGCAGCTGACCGCGCCGCCCAAGTTCATCCGCAAGATGCAGGAGTTCACCATCGGCAAAGGATTTCAGGAAGAGGTTCATCCCCTCCTCCAGCCGTTCCACACAGAGCAGTGCTTTCAGCTCATCCGCCAACGAGGGATGTTCTTGCGGAGAGCTTCCAAGCGCCATCATGATGCCGTGAGCCTCGCGTCCCTCCTTCTGCTGCAGAAGGGAATACAGCTCAACAACAGCGAACAAATTCTCCTCTGCCAAATCATCGAGGCACCAAAGCGGCAGCTGCCACTCCTTCATGCGATTTTGGATGCCAATGGAGACTCGCGCCACAGACGTACAGCTTGCCTCCGATAGGCCCCACGCCTTTTGCGTTATCTCATAAAAGGCGCGCTCCTCTGCCGTCATCTCCACGATAAAGGTATCCTGCGGTGTCTTTCCCTTTGCCAGATCGCCAATACAGTCCCCCAGCATCTCTTTTAGCTTCTCGGCAGTCATTGCCCCCGAGCTGCCCGCCGCATCGCCGTAGCGATAGGGATCGCCTGCGTATGGACGCAGCAGGAAACCGAGCAGGAACGCCGTGAGATTGCACGGAGGCATCCCATACTCCGACAGGAGCACATCGCATAGCTCGGCAACGCCGATCTGACCCGCCTGAGAGAATTGGGCAGCGATGCGAGCTTCCAGATCCCTCTTGATCATAGAGATGGGAAGACTCTTCGTCTCCGCTCTCTGCCAATAGTCGGGGAGCGTCCACACCTCGGACAAGACGCGATTGTCCGCATCCTTGATCGTACCTGACACTACACCATTGAGGCCGGCGAGTGCCGATGGCTTTAGCGCATTTGTCTTATAATACCCTTCCGTGGTTGTCTTCTCAACATCAAAGGCGTTTGGAAATTGACGCAGCACAATCGCTTTAAGAACGCCGGACACCTCACTTGCCTGCGTCAGAGAGATTCCGTCCGGCTGCTGTGCCGTATAGACGATAAAGCGGCCGCTGTAGATACGGTTCTTCCAGCTCTGCTCCAGTACAGCGTTTGCATGTCTTGCCTGCTGATCGGCTGCCGTCCGATTATTCCCCTGATAGTATTCCGCCATTGCGGAGTATTCCACATATTTCTCGAAATCGTCTGCTCCAAGCGGCGTGCTCAGTGCATCGATAAAAATGATATGCCCATACTTCGGATCACGCGCTGCGTCCTTGATCTTGGAGCGGAAAGCAGCCGCCTCCATATCGTCCTTGGCGAAGGCAAGGACGGCTTGAAAACGCCACGCCTCCACTGGCTTCTCCAGCCCATTGATAATACGGGTAAAGTTATCGGCCGTCACCGTCTGGATACTGCCGAGACTGCTCAGGAAGCGTGGCTTCAACCCCTCGGGGTGGAGTGTCAGAATCTTGCCCAGATTCCCCGTCTCCACCAGCTTATCCGTCTTCGTCTTGCGCAGCCCCTCCTTGTACTGCTCGATCTTCCCCTGATCGCCGCTGAGCAGTGCCAAATCATACGTCGGCCCTCCCTTTTGACGAGGCGTTTGGATCAAAATCCCCTGCGTCTTGAGAGACTGTGCGATCGCGGCAACACGAGAGCCCAGATCATCATCCCCCTCAAACACATAGGAGAGATTCTGATCCGTCGCGTGCAGGAGTTCGATGCTGCCGCCCAACTGCTTATCCACTGCGAGCAGGATCAAAATCGCCTTGAGCACCGTCTGCTGTTCCTCACGCAAATCCTTCTGCTGCTCATAGGTGTCCAGAATCATGCGGATATGGGTTGCAAGATCTGCCTTTCCACGCACATAGAAGAAATCCCAGAGCTGATCCACCGTCAGCAGAGGATGCTCGTCATACGGACCCGTATGATCGATGAAATATTGGAATGCCTTGACCTGCTCATCCCCAACCGACTTGATAAAATCAAACATACTACGCTGGTTCGACTGGAACGAGGATGCAATATGTTTGAGAACCAGAGCCGTCATCGGATGCAGAGGCATGATATTTCGGATCACATCCTCAGACGTGATGCCCGCGACATCCATCACGCGACGACGGGACTCATGAAGACGACCATTGAGATCGCCCTCCACCTCCGCCCAATCCTGCGCCGCGACAGCTTTCGGCTTGAATGCCGCACCGATGAGATCAAACGCGATATTGTCCGGCAGTGTAATCCCGACATCGATGAAGCGGTCGCGAACCTTCTTCCACGTCTCATCCGCCTGCGTAAAAAGATGATCCGTCTCATGGGTCACAGGAACGAAGAAAAAATGCTTTGCATTCACGAGCTCCGCCAGTTTTTGAAAATCTGCCAGACTCTCACGATTTATGCGGAAATAGTCCGAGAATTCATCCCAGATAAAGACGAGTTTGATATTGTTCTGCTCAATGACATCCGTCAGCCACGCAATCAGACGATCAATATCGAGCTGCATCATGGTAAAGCCCTCGGCGTTAGAGAGTCGCGTAATACGCTCCATGAGGTCACGCACCTCACCGCCCTCGCGCAGACGTGTGACAATATCCTCGACCATCATCCCGCCGAACGATGCCGTCCATTGCGGCTGCTGTAGCACGCTGTCAACGAAGATCTTGCGCGCCTCAGTCGCCTCCAGCCATGCGATGACACTCTCCTTGAGCGTATGTTCTCCCTCGTAAAGGCCACGCGCATGAAGTTCTGCCTGCACACTCTCCTGCACGGCAATGAGCAGATCTTGCGTCGAGTGCGGAGTTCCCGCGTAGCGGTACACCGTCACAATGCCATTGCCTACCTGCTTGTGTCCAAGCAGCTTGCCCAGTAAATCAGTCTCATGTGCGAGTGCCTTATAGTCTTCCCAGTAGGCGCGCAGTTCCGACTCGGGTACATCGAGAATCTTCTTGAGCGTATAGGCGCACTGCGACTTGCCCGTGCCGTATGCGCCCGAGATCCACACCGAGCGTTTCTCCTGCCGCGCCATCACACGCTCCATCTTTTTCAGCAGTTCCAGAAACTTCTCATGCGGATAGGTTTTCAGCCACAGATTCTCCGAGTCCCGAATCGAGGAGTCCGTTATCTGAGGAAAATAGTTCTCGTCAAAGTCAAAATATGTGCGATACATTCCCTGTGCCATTTCCTCAGACCTCCTCGGTGCGGAAGAGTTCCAATACATCTGCGGAGCTCTTATCCTCTGCCAGCGTGATCTTCTCCAAATCATGCGTAAAGGACACGTCAATGAAATCCGGATACTTCGCCGAAAGCCCCCGCAGCATTGGCTCCGCCTCCTCGCGCGTCACACCGAAGATCCGCGTCGGACTGATGCCGTCACGCTCAATTGTATCATTGAGCAGCGTCGAGAGCGTGAACGCTTTATAGTCGCCGCATTTCTCCGCGAACTTAAACAGCCCGTAGAGGAACACACGCGCATCCGAAAGCACACATTTCGTTCGGCAAAGACTCCCATCCTCCGACACATAGCCAAAGTTTAGTACAGTGCCGAGAGGTGTATTAACAATACGCTTAAATGATTTCACAATCGACTTTGCGTCTTTAGGCTTTACTTCAAACACAAGAAGCATATTCTCGACATCGGCTCTAGCATACAGTCGATTTAGGTCAAGATTCTTTATATACCAAGCTATTTGAGGATTGTCAGCCGCCAGATTGAGTAAGATAAGCCCTTCTGCTTCTGCCGAATCCCACCCAAGACCGGCAATCAGCTCAGCAAATGGAGTAAAATGATTTTTTTCATTTAAGCCAGCATCGCGTAGAAATCGACGGAACATATCATACATATTGGGACCCAATGTATGCTCCGTAAAAAAAGCTTCTTTCAGCTCAAAAAACGATTTCATCCATTCGGGTTTTGGTGCATGATCGGCAAACGAGTTCAAACTCTTCATAGCTTTTCCCCCTCCTTGTGGATGTCTTAACGAATGAAACATCAAGCATCCACTGTCAATGTCATGACACGCATGACATTGAATACATCCATCGATTTTTACTTTTCCTTCATTGAAACTGATACAGCCATGCGGACAATTCGTTTCACATACACGACATGAACTACAGTAAGAAGCCTTCCGAAATACCTGTCGAAACAACTTGCTGAGTTCGGCTCTGTCTTTTAAGGTTCTCTCAGAGATTTTTACATCGTAGCCATCCGCTGTTTGTTTTACAACAAAACGAATTGTCTCACGTTTATATGCTAAATAGCACACCTCTCCTTCTACACGCAGTTCCCCAATCGTCTTCATCCATTCTTGCCAGTCCGAATCAGGTCTTCTCACCACAATACGAACAGTATTCTTCTCCACTGTTTCAACACAGCGAAAGGGGTTATCCAACAAATCCCTGCCATTTTTTCGAGCATTCCACCCACCATTCACAAGATAGGATTCTGCTTGTTTTTTTGCTCCTCCATGTGTGTTCTTAATAATATCTGTGTATTGTCGCACTTCATCCGGATAGCTTGTTTGACGGAAGAACCCGCTCACGCCACCTGACATAGGGCAGAACAAGCATCCGGCTCTGGCATTCCCTTTTTTATACGTTTCATTGATCAGAAGTTTGTGTGTATAGATATACAGCCAGATTTCGGCAGAAGTCCATTTCAAAATAGAATTATGACTGAACTGTCCTCTTTGTTTTTTTCCATAATTTTCATATTGATAACTACTTCGCCTGACACTTTCCTCGGCACGGACACCAACGAAGTCCATCCCGACATAGTCTTTTTTTCCTAGCACTTCACGAATTTTCAAAGTTTGTGGTGTGCTCTTATGAACCGAGCAGCACCAGCGAAGTGTACGCGATGGGGGACCAAAGAGATTCCATGACTCGGCGGGGGTAAAATGCGAGGCAGCCCGATAGAACGGTATCTCCTCGGCTTTGCACTCCGCCTCTACCTGATCGACGAGCGCGTAGGTGTCCGGGAACTCCATCCCCGTATCGCCGAACACAACAACAAAGCTGCCCTGCGGCAGTGCCTTTTTCACGAGATCGAGCAGGACACAGCTGTCCTTCCCTCCCGAGAACGCAACATGAAAACAATCCAGCTTTGCTCGATACTTCTCATAAACCGCGACGATCTTCTTCACCGTGGTCTGCTCAATCAACTCCAGCATCTCGCGATTCTTCGCGACCATACGAGGAATATCTACACAGATGAGCTCCACGCCTTTCGGAAGAAGTAGGTCGCCGTTCTCATCCGCCATCAGCTCAATCTGTGGTGCGGTATAGACATCGCCGCCCTTGAGCTTTGCAACCATCTGCCCACGGTAGTAGTAGCAATTCGCCTCTGCCCAGAGATAGGGCAACTCATTCTGATGTACGTACTTCCAATACGCATCAAATCCCAAAACATCCAACTCAGCAGCATATACAGGACGAGGCTCCTTGGACATCTTCGTCGGTGAGGAGTTTAACAGCAGCCCCCCCGTCTCGTCATCATACGTATAGGAATAAATTTCAACCCCTCACCTTCGCTAGTGCTATTACGACGTTTAGTTGTCTGTCAATCGGCATTTTACCAACATAACCAAAATCACAAAGAAACTGTCCAACTGTTTCGCGTTCCAAGTCTATATTTGCATGAAGTACGGCATCTGCCAACAAATCATCGTAAGTTCTAAGTGATGCAGTTTTCCGAATAACGGCTCCCACATTACCATTATTAAATTGCGGTGCTTCAAATCGAAATTGCCGACTAAACCTTCTGCAATAGCTCTCAAGTAAGTACCGATTCCACTGCTTTCCACATGCAGGAAAATGTGCAAAGGACACAAAATCTTTTAAGACAAGATATTCTCCAACAACGATTTCTGAAAGCACTTCATCCGTTCTTGCTACATCAAAAGCCACGTAAGAATCCGATACAAAATTCTCCGCATCAACTCGAACCATTATTTCCAATGCTGCACGCAAGGCTGTCACACTATTTTTTGTAAGTTTTTTCGCATAATCATTCATCTCCGACAACGTACAGACATCTCGCTCGCGACAGAACGCACGCATTCGGTCAATCGCCGACATTTTCCGCCCCTCCGCCGCTGATGAATGCCCTTTTTGCGTTACGGTGACACCCTTTTTATCGTAATGATCCGCCAGACAGATCGCATAAATCGCATCATAAATCGCGGAGCAACTCTCCGTCTCGAGTTCATAGTTCTCGGCGAGAACATCATCGACGGGCAGTTCCTTGATGCTCCAGTACGGCTGCTGCTCCGAAAGCTCTTGAGCCTTTTCGCGCAGCCGAACCTTCACCTCATCACGGATTGCAACACGCGAAACATGCGTATACGTCTCGTTCGACACCCGCAGGAAATCACCGCCATCCCGCAATGTTTGTTTGATTTTATCATAGGGGATATAGAGTCGATCTGCCAGTTCCTCATACGTCCATAGGGTCTTATCACCCCAGATCGCTATTATATCGTCTGTGATTACATCAAAAAGAGTACCATCCCGCTTTCCAAAGTACATTTTTTCATAATGCAGGTCGGGGAATAATTGCCGCAAGACAGCGTTCAAGATGGATTCGCTAAATATATGCGCATCGCTCAGCTTCTTTTGATGGCGTGCGAAAAACGCCTCATAGAAGATGACCTGCGACTTTCCGAGATAAGTCGTAACAATAAATTGCAGCCAGTCCAGGACATCGCGAGGAATCAGAAATGCCATTTGCCCGTCCTGTATGGTGAACGCAGCAATCTGTGCACGCACAGCATGATCCGATGCCAGCAGCTCCTCGCCACCATGATCTTCCCGCCATCGCTCACGCAGCTGCCGCATTGCAATCGGCGAATTGAGCCGATAGCCATTGGGAAAATGACGACGAAGGAGCTGCAGCAGCGCATCTCGCAAGAAATCATTCCCCGCAAAAATGCCCATGCCTTTATTCACCTTCCTAATCTATAATAAATGTATTTTACCACAATCAGTCATTCTTGTAATCCACATTTTCCTGAATACGCTCCTTAGATTTCGTCTGACAGCTAATCGGCCCCATCAAATATATCAAACGCCTGCAAGGTTCTTTGTATCTCCGCAAGTTCGTTCCAATCTATTGTACTTAGTATTTTCCGGTGTTTTTGATAAATATGTGTCGGCGCAGCAATAGCAAGATATACCGCCAATGGAGCTTTTACTTGATCTTCCCTGACTGATAAATATGGCATATTCTCTTTTTCTTTATGTTTTACCAGACATTGAACAAACTTTCGCGACACTCTCGCAAGACACGCTCCTTTTGCGGTTTTCTCCAAGCCTGACAAAAGAGCGGTCTCCAAAGCGCCTTCACCTTCCAACGGTATGCCCAAAAAGAGAGTTTCTACATCGATAAGACGCCCGCCCATTGCCGTGGGTTGACGACCTTTACACCATGCACCATCTTGAAAGTTTGGCAAATTATACTTTTGTAGAATCTGATTAAGTTCTTGCAACAGAGCATTCTTTTCTGCCTCACTGTCATGATCGGCAATGACAGCGATATGTGTGTACCGATTCTGCAGATTAGTATTGACATAATTGACACGCAAAACTTCTTCCAACTTCGTACAAAATTTTGTACATCCTTGAACCACACGAATTGTAAGAAGTATTTGGTCTTTTTCATAATAGCAGTCTTCTATGTACTCATTGCGAATCTCGCCGTCGCCTTTATGTAGAAAGCCAAATCGCTTGCAAAAATAACGATCTAAGACAACTCGATCCGATTCACCTTCGCAAAGTATGATGACATTCATATTCTCAGCTCCAATCCACGCTCACGTGCCCACAGAGCCTCCTCCCCGTCCATGACACGATGCGTAACGCCCTGGCCATCATGACGCAGTGTAACAATACGAATCTGTTCTTGTAAGCACTGCTTTCCCCGTTTCTGAGCCGCCTGCAGGAGCGCATCCATATACTCCAAATTGTGCGTCGTCATAAAGAGCTGATTGTTATATTTCTCTGCATAGTGAAGGAGATTACGGCTCAACTGCTCCTGCGCCTCTGAGTGGAATCCGCTGTCAACTTCCTCTAGGCAGTGAATGGCGCGCGGAAACGATAACATCCCACCTAAAATGTCATACCAGCGTCGAACACCATCCCCCATCCCATAGAGAGGGATTCGCCCACCGTCTTTCATGAAAAGTGAAATAGATGCCTCAGAGCCATCAGGGAATGGTATATTCTCTATTTTTTGTATCGACAACCCTTCAAATGATCGATTCATTTCCATTGCAAACGCATCGATTTCATTCTCTCTGCTTAACTGAGAATAAATCCTTTTATTTTCTTTTTCATTTCGATACGTAAGCATATCGGTAAATCGGGCTAAAAACAACGGTTTTTTACTTTTCATTTCACCGGGAATATGTGGAAATAAAATTTGATATAAACTTTCTTGTTCATTGACTGCTATTTTCCAGCTTCCAATCAACTGCGGGTCAATCTGTATACTGATACTGTCATTCGTTTGCATTTGTATGCGGGGAACGTGTATGTCATCTGGTGCAATATCTATCGTATGCCCCTCATCCGGCGAATGATAAAAAAAATCTGAGAATATCTCCCCCGGAACAAGTGTATGATGTATATTTATGACACTGTCATCTGTCTTAATCTTAAAAGAGAACTCATACGTATCCCGCTCCGTTTTTCTTGTAAAGGAATTAAACACTGCATCAGCCATTCGATAAGGTGTCATGGACTGCCCTGAATACTGCACAGAACGGCTCATGATCCCCTTGGAAAACAGCGGTCTAAAGTGATCCCCACATGCCCCCCCATAAACAGCCTCTAGCAGTGTTGTCTTGCCGGCGTTGTTCATCCCGACAAAAAGATTGACCTGTGCGAGATTTTCAATTTGTATATGCTCAAATTTTTTGAAGTCATTGATCTCTATTGTTCGAATCATATCGCAATCCTCCCTATTATTCTTTTGCAAATTCATTATACCCCACGTTTCGGCATATGGAAAGCACAAAACCAACCGCTATGACGATTCTCTTTCCGAAAAATGAAGAACTCCCTGATAAAGCCACATCGTCATATGAGACAATTCGCCCGATTGTAGCCTCCTGTAAGAAATGTTACAATAAAGCGAATAAAACAGCGACACAGAGGAGCGAGGCTATGCAGGTACAGGTAAACGTAAAGCGAATCGGAAAGCGCAGGAACGCGATTGAAACGCGCCCCTATGAAATTGGGGAGGTGCGTGATGTCGGCGGGCTGATTGCGGCGTTCGTCACGGCGGAGGTCACACGGTTCAACGAACGGGCGGCGGCGGGAGAGACGGTGCTCCGCTATCTGACGAGCGAGGATGTCGCGGATGCCGCCACGGTCGGAAAGATCGGGTTCGGCGCGGACTACAACGGGCAGGTGCAGGACACGGCGGCGGCGATCGAGAACGCACGTCAGTCGTTCGAGGACGGCATCTACCGCATCTTCATCAACGGAGAGGAGGCGGGCGAGACCTGCGACACGCCCGTCACGCTGCACGAAAACGATGAGATCACCTTTGTCCGCCTGACAATGCTTGCGGGACGTATGTGGTAAAAATCGCTGATAAATGGAGGAATACGATGATCAGTTACTATCTGCGCGACGAGGAAATGACACGCTATATCGAGCGGCTGAAGGCAGGGTTTGATGCGCTGAACCCACAGAGCCAAAAGCTGCTCAATTTCCTTTTTTTCCGTACGGACGAAAAGGGCAATCCCGACTACGACTGGGACATCGCCGTGACAAACTTCCGCCGCAACAAGAAGGATGTGGTCTGCACGGTCGATGATGACGTGCTGCCGCCCGCGCTGTATCCCGCCTTTGATCTGATGATGGGTGAGGATCTGCGCAGGGATCTCGTCGCTATGGCGCACAACCTCGCCGCCTATCCCTATACGAACCGCTACTACCGTCGTCTCGTCCGCTCGCATGACTATCACCAGCATGTCGGTCGCATTTGGAATCTGGTCGAGCAGCTTGTGCGCGAGTACGCCTCAGGAAAGAACTTCCTGCAGCTCCTGCGCAGGGAGTACGATGTGGAGAGGTACGGCAGCAGCTTCCTCCCGCCCGAGCAGATCGCCGTATGGATCGACCGTGGGGACGCGGAGACCATCGCCATCATCCGCGATATGCTCCTCAGTGAGAACAATACGAACGTGCTCACCTACGACATTTTCCGCGCCATCTTCAAGTCACAGAGTACCGAACTCGTGGAACTCGTCGGCAAACTCCTGCTCGCGGGGAAGCTACAGGAGGGACTGCGGCAGGCGATCTGTGAGACGATGGACTGCGGGCGGCAGG
Organism: Selenomonas dianae; assembly: GCF_030644225.1. NCBI lineage: Bacteria > Bacillati > Bacillota > Negativicutes > Selenomonadales > Selenomonadaceae > Centipeda > Centipeda dianae. The sequence goes on from NZ_CP128650.1 coordinate 2,188,489, forward strand.
AGCACTTCGTCTCCATGATGGGGCTGATCGAGGAGCACAACCTCATCCGCTTCTCGTCCGTGCGCCGCGCCATCGCGACGACCATCGGCATCGGCACGGACAGCGAGCGCGTGGACAAGAAGCTCCTCGCGCTCATGATGCGCGTGCTGCGCGACCCTGCGGAGGCGGACACGCTCCTTCGCAGTGAGGACAATGTCGAGGCGATGGTCGGGCTGTGGAGCAAGGGCGTACACGACCTCACAGAACTCATCACCGGCATGGAGGCGATCATCGCGGAGGGACGGCCGCACTCCGTCCTGCTCGTTTCGTACTTCCTGCACGCCCTACAGGACGGCGCATACGAGCGGCGCATTGCAAAGCGCGTTCTCCTCGGCATCACGGACGCGGAACTCAGTGCGGCGGATATGCAGAAAATCGCCTGCTATCTGTCCTATGTGACGGGCGATTTCTACATCCTGCGGGAACTCGACGACTTCGTCAAAAAGTTCGACGCACAGGCATATTTCGCGGACGCAGAGGAGGCCACGCGTTTCTTCGACCTCTGTGAACGCGCCCACGCACGCATGAAGCGCAAGGAGGAGGAATACCGTCCGTGCATTTTCCCGTGGTACGGGGTGACGCTGACAAAGGAAGCGCTGTCCAATGCGATGGTGCTCGCCGCCCTCTGTGCCGGCACTGCGCTGACGGATCGCGTCGCGCCCATCCTCCCCGCCTGCTACACGGGACAGCGGGCTGCGCCGCTCCTGCTCAAAGCGCCGATGAGCGCCGTGCAGGAGAAGGCGCTCATCGACCTCCTGCGCCAAGCCCCCGAGACGGCGGCAGAGATCATCCGCAAAAATCCCACAGCGGCAGCGGCGGAGGAGGCAGGCACCGGCTTCGTCCCGCGCCACCGTACAGAGATCGCCGCCCTGCTGCGGCTGAAAAATACAGCGACGCGCCGCACGGTGCTCGACCTCCTCTACACGCAGGAGGACGAATTGCTCCGCACAAGCATCGCAGACCTCCTCGCGCAGAAGGACGTGATGAAGCGTCTCGGCGCACTTGACCTCCTCCTACGCTGCAAGGCGGACGGGCGCCTCACACAGGAGGATCTGCTCTCCCTCGCGCACGGGATCAAGTCGCCTACCTCGGATGAACAGGTGCTGATCGACGAGCTGTCGAGCAGCGCGGGGGCGGACGCACAGGAGCAGGAGCTGTATGACGCGTCCTATACGCCGGATTTCAACATCGAAATCACGGATGCGGCAAATACGGACGGTGTGACGGGCGGCTACGATGCGGCGACGAAAAACGTCCGCGTCGTCAACACGCTCACGCTCAAAGACATATTTCCGCGCACGGACGAGGAACTGCTTGCCATCGTCACGAAGCTGAACACGCTCTATGCGAAACACGAGGACTACGAGTACAAGAGCCGCTGGATCGGCAGAGAGGAGACGACGCTTGCGGCGGGCTTTTACGAACGGGCAGACGCAGAGCACGCGAAGGACGCGCCCGAGCATATCGGGCGCTATCCGCTCGCCGAAGTCTGGGAGGAGTTTTACGCGCAGGAAATCGTGGACTTCCCCACGCTCTATCAGCTCGCCATCGCGCTCCGTATGCCAAAGGCGGAGGACGCATTCTTTACCGAGGGTCTGACGCGCATTACGGAGCGGGACTGGACGGCGTTCCCCGCCGCCCTCGCCGCGCAGAAGCTGAGTTACTTCGGCGAGGGGTACGTCGGACGGCAGACGGGGAAAAACGTCATCCGCGTGCTCTATGAAACGCACGCCGAGGAGAACCGCTCGTTTGTCTTTGCGGCAGGGCTGCTTCTGATGAGCCGCGCCTATGAATGCTTTGACGAAAAACTCTTTCTCGTGGAGTACAAGAATCAGTGGCGCACAGGGAACACGCGCCAGATCATGCACCATACTGCGCTCATGCAGACCGCCCTGCACGGTGCGCGGCTCTATCAGGGGGCGGCGGAATTCGCACAGTCTTACGCCCTGCGGTACCGCATGATGGAGCGGCTCGAAGCACAGCTTCTGCGCACGGAGCAGGAGCCGGAATCCGGCATGGTCGGCATCATCGAGCACGCGCAGGCACATCTCCTCGGCATGGTGGAGAAGGACGCATTCTACAAGATGCTCCTCGGCACGCAGGCGGACGGGATGAGTGAGGACGCGGCACGCAAACAAAAAGCAGTGGAAACGAATCGCGTGCAGGTACTCGAACGCTATCGCAGCGGCAAACTGCCAAACCCAAGTGATCCCGAATTTAGAGGAGCACAGACGGAGGACGTGCTCGCCTTTGTCAAGGAGGAGGGGCAGCGGGTCATCGACTGCATCGTCACGGCAGAACTGCGGCGCGGCGACACGCCCGCACGCCACTCCGCCGCCGTGCGCAGCATTCTCCGCGTCGAGGGCATCCCGACGCTCGTGCGCATCCTACAGGCGCTCGGTGCGCTGAAACTCGACCGCGGCAGTTGGTACTACGGATCGAACGAGGCAAAGGCATCGACCCTCAGCCACCTACTGAAAGTCTCCCACCCGCGTGCGGGCGAGACGGCGGCAGACCTAAAGGCGGCTCTCTCGGGAACAGGCATCACGGAGCAGCGTCTCGTCGAAGTTGCAATGTACGCGCCGCAGTGGATCCCGCTCATCGAGGCGCACCTCGGCTGGCGCGGCATGGCGAGCGGCTGCTACTACTTCCAAGCGCACATGAGCGACATCCCGAAGGATCGCGAGAGCATGATCGCCAAATACACGCCCATCCCCATCGAGGATCTGAAGGAGGGCGCATTCGATATTGACTGGTTCCGCACGGCGTACAAGGAGCTGGGCAAGGCGCATTTCGACCTCCTCTACGAGAGCGCGAAATACATCTCCGACGGCGCGAAGCACGCGCGGGCGCGCAAATTCGCCGATGCCGTACGCGGCGTGATGAAGCTCGCGGACGTGGAGAAGGAAATCGCGGCAAAGCGCAACAAAGATCTCGTCCTGTGCTGCGGGCTGATCCCGCTGAAACGCGCACGGGAGAAGGACATGCTCGCACGCTACGCATTCCTGCAAAACTTCCTCAAGGAGAGCCGCCAGTTCGGTGCACAACGGCGCGCGAGCGAGGGCAAGGCGGTCGAGATCGCCCTCTCGAACCTCGCGCGTGCCTGCGGTTTTGACGATGTGACACGCCTCGTATGGACGGCGGAGACAGAGCTCATCAAGGCGCACGCCGCCCATTTCACCCCGAAGGAGGTCGATGGTGTCGAGCTGTGGCTCTCCGTCGCAGAGGACGGCGCCGTCTCCCTCTCCTGCACCAAGGGCGGAAAACCGCTGAAATCCATCCCCGCCAAGCTGAAAAAGAACGCCTACGTGCTCGAACTGAAGGAAGCGGAGAAGAACCTGCGGGAGCAGTACCGCCGTGCGCGGAAGATGCTCGAAGAGATGATGGAGGACGGCACGCCGCTCCTCGCCCGCGAGATCGCAAACGTCATGGAGTACAACCCCGTCATCGCGCCGCTCCTAAAGCCACTCGTCTTTTGCGCGGGGAATGCGCTCGGCTTCTACGCGGACGGCGCACTCGTCGCACCCGACGGCACGCGCACCGAGGTCGCGGGCGACACGAAGCTGAAAATCGCCCACGCGCTCGATCTCTATGAGAGCGGCACATGGGCGGCGTATCAGAAGTATCTCTTTGAAAAGGGCATCCGTCAGCCGTTCAAGCAGGTGTTCCGCGAACTGTATGTCAAGACGGCGGACGAACACGGCAAGGAAACGAGCCGTCGCTACGCGGGACACCAGATCCAGCCCGCCAAAACCGTCGCGCTGCTCAAGACGCGCCGCTGGGTCGTCGATGGCGAGGAGGGCTTGCAGCGCGTCTACTACAAGGCGAACATCATCGCACGCATCTACGCGCTCGCCGACTGGTTCTCGCCCGCCGACATCGAGGCACCCACGCTCGAATGGGTGGACTTCTTCGACCGCAAGACGTTCAAGAAATTGCCCATTGACGATGTACCCGACCTCGTCTTTACCGAGGTCATGCGTGACGTCGATCTCGTCGTCTCCGTCGCGCACGTCGGCGGTGTCGATCCCGAGGCAAGCCACTCGACCGTCGAGATGCGCCGCGCCATCGTGCAGTACAGTCTCCCGCTCTTTAAGCTCGACAACGTACGGCTCGAAGGCTCGCACGCACACATCCACGGAACGCTCGGCGACTACACCGTCCACCTCGGCAGCGGCGTCGTGCAGCAGAAGGCGGGCGCGATGATAAACGTGCTGCCCGTCCACAGCCAGCACCGTGGGCGGCTCTTCCTGCCGTTCCTCGACGAGGATCCGAAAACGGCGGAGATCGTGTCCAAAATCGTCCTTTTCGCGGAGGACGGAAAAATCAAAGACCCGTTCATCTTGGAGCAGATCAAACGCTGACTCCTATCGTCTGACGGTCGGGCGTTGTATGAAGTTTTTAGCTTCGTGCAACAGCCCCGCCGCGAGACGAATCAGCTGCACAAAAAAACCGCAGAAAACTCAATCGGTCATTCCACCGACTCAGCTTTCTGCGGTTTTCGTTTGCAGTTCTATGCAGTTGTTCAGATGTATCCCCTCCTGTGAGAAGATCTACGCCGACGCCGCCTCGGCATCGGTCGCGGGGCGATGTCCCCCCAGCTCGACAACATATGCGTCGCCGAACATCTCGCGCGTTGCGTCCACGCGGATATCCTCTTCCAACGCACGTAGCGAACGCGTCAATCCCTCGATGTCGAGCTTGTACGCCTCACTGTCCATGCGGTGCAGCTGCCGGATCTGCTCCCGATAGGCAAGCCGCTGCGCACGCATCCCCTCGAAGAGATCGTCATCCTTCGCGGGATAGACCGCCGACGCCTGCACCATCGCATGAATCGGAATCCGTTTCGCCGGATCGTCCAGCACTGATGCGAGTGATATGACTGCCATTACAGCCACCTCATTTCCTTATGAGTATTCTTGGTCGTATCGCTCCTTTGTACGACCTGCTCAGACACTTCCATTGTCCATATTTATTATAAAAAAAATCTCAGTCATTGAACATAGGGCTTTCTTCCCATTTTCACGCAATTCCTCCGATAAAATTCTCTATAAAATTTTCTTCCCGCTATTGAAATTCATTCTCTCATGTGGTATAGTATCCACAGGCTTTCAAGAGAAGCGGTATCCCGCGGAAGGGATACGGTTTCCGGAGCTCTCCTAAAATATAATACACAGCAAAAACAGCCCGCAACTGCTCATTGCGGGCTGTTTTTGTGCGCTCCGTATGCGCCCGTGCGGTACCTGCAAAGGTGCCGCGCGGATGCAGTACGCCGTTACTGTGCAGCGGATTTGCGCGGGAGCTTGCAGTCGCGCCCCTTGATGTGATCATAGAGCCAACGCGCGAGGAAGTCGAGAATCTTCAACAGGTATTCCTGCTGATTCTCATCGACGGCACTAAGATCGACCTCGGCGACCTTTTTCATGAAGCGCAGGTGCAGGGCGCGGTGACTGAACCGATGCGGATCCTTGACGCTCTCCCCATATGCCTCCTCATGCGCGAAATGCGTCCCCGCATAGGCGGCGAGCTCATTCAAGATGGCGACGATCTTGTCGTATTTATCGTCCGAGGTATCCCCCATCACGAGCTCATAGCATTCATTTGTCAGATCGAACAGTTTTTTGTGCTGCGCGTCCACAGACGCAATCCCCGTCAGATAGTCGTCGGTAAACTCGTATTTCATGACTGCCCATTCCCTCTTCCTCTGCCATTTCTTCCCTGTATTTTCCCGCAGCGGCGCAGTCCCCTATGTGCCGCCTATTTTTTCTTGGTCTTCTTTTCCTTTGCGGCGGTCTCCTTCTTCGGCTTCGCCGCCTTTTTCTTGGCGGCAGGAGACTCGTCCTCGGGCTCCGGCGCAGCTGGCTCCTCCGGTGCCGGGCTGTCAGCAGCCTCTGCCGGGGCATCTGCCACAGGTTCGGGGGCGGCAGGTGCGGAGGACTCCTCCGTCGCTGCGGCGGGAGGTTCCGCACCGCGCTCCGTCACAGGGGGTTCTGCCTGCTGTTCCTCCTGCGTCGCAGCAGACTCTTCCGCACGCGCCGCCGCAGACGCTCTCTGCGCAGCGATGTCCTCCTCCCGTGGAATGCGGCAGTCCATGCCCTTGATATGGCCATAGAGCCATTGCGCGAGGAAGTCGAGGAGCTTCAGCAGGTACTCCTGCTGGTTCTCGTCGATGTCGTCGAGGTTGATCCCGCTGAGTTTCTGGATGAAGCGCAGATGCTGATAGCGTTCGCTGAAGCGGCGTTCGTACTGAATGCGCTCCATATACTCTTCCTCGTGGGCAAAATGCGTCGCCGCATAGTTGCGCAACTCATCGAGGAGGGCAACGATCTTGTCAAAGCGATCCACCGCCGCATCGTCCATCACGAGTTCATAGCATTCATTGGCAATCTCAAAGAGCCGCGCGTGCTCCTTGTCGATCTCCCCGATGCCCGTCAAATAGTCTTTTGTGAATTCATATTTCATGTTCTGTTCTCCTTAATCCCAACCCTGAAGTTCCCAATACCGTTCCGCCGCATCGACAAAGGCATAGAATCCGTTCGCCCGCGCGGTGTCCGTCATGATGCGTGTGAGTTTCCACCGCCCGCTCTCCTGCCGCACCAGCTCCATCGTAACGGAGCCCTCGGGCAAAAGCCGGCCATTCTCCGCAGCGTCGCCGTGTATGCGGCAGAGAACTAACGCACGGTCTCCCGCGATGACGGCGGGCTCCATGTCCATCGTATAGTGCGCGGCAAACGCACGCATCTCATCCGAGATCCAACGTGCATTGCCGTCCTCCTTCGTCACGGGTACACGGTGCGCGTCGAAGTAGAAATCCAACGCCATCCGTGCCGCATCCATGTGCTCTGCACGGTGCTGTGCCATGTAGTCCCGCATAAAGGCAGAATCGTGACGAAAAAACCAATCGGATGGATGCCGCTCGTGGAGCACCTCGATATTGTCCGCGAGGAGCGCGGCCGTATCCGCATACATCGTTTCGAGCACGGCATCCTCGTCAACGTATGTGTCAAAGAGCTGCCGATCCTCGGTGCGGACGGCGTGCGCGATCTGCATGAGCGCCGCCTCTGGCGTACGGTCGCGCCAATCGGCATAGACCGTATATGCCCCACCCAAAAATACGAGCGTGAGGAGGAGGATCGCACGGCGGCGCAGTCGTTGTATTATAGCGTGTCCCATCGGTTATTTCCCATCTGCTTTCAGCATCCGCACGCGCCGCTCGGCCGCCCCCGCCGCGAAGGCAAAGTGTTCGCGCAGATACGCATCCACGCGTTCGCCGATGTATTTCTTGCCCATGAGATCGGGATGCAGACCGTCGGTCGTGTACTCCGCCTCAAGTTCGCTGTGCGCGTCTGCGAGGGTGCGTGCAACCTCGATGTGGAACTCCTGCTGCATGACCCAGTCATTGATGTATTCCTGATGCTCGTACCAGTCCTCCGGCGGCGGCGTGATGTCCATGCGTGCGGTCATCAGCGCGGGGCGGATGGGCGTCGGGGTCAGGAAAACCGGCGTGATGCCGTGCGCAGCGCATTTTTCACGCAGGGCGATGAGATTGTCCACGCTCTTTGCCGCGTCAATGCCGACACGGTAGTCGTTGACCCCGCCCATGATGAGGAGGACGCGCGGGGCAAAGGGCAGTACGTCGTGCTCAAACCGCGCCAGCATCGCCGCCGTTGTATCGCCGCTGTGACCGAGATTCTTCACGGGAACGGAGCAGTACGTCTCCCAGTCATAGATGCGGTACGAGGGCGGCGTTGTGATCGCGCCGCCGCCGTGCGTGATGCTGTCCCCGAGCGCCGCGATCGGCACGGGTTCTGCGACGGTGAACGTCCCATAGTCCGACCACGCCGAGAGCGGCTCGCCCTCCTGCGTCACGCCGCGCACGCGATAGAGATAGATGCCGGGCACGGTAAACGGCATCTCGTCATAGACATCATACTCATTCGCCTGCAAGGTGTGCAGGTAGCGATCGGCGTCCGCCGTACGGCGGTAGACCTCGACCTCATGATGTCGCTGCCCCGCGAGCGGGATCCACGAATAGACCGGGTAGAGCGGCGCATACGGCATTTCCGCGTACTCGTCGGTGAGCACAGGCGCAGGGGACTGCGCCGTCTCCCCGCGTACCGAACGCGGCTCGGATGCCCGCCCGAGCGGCACGCCGTCGTAGTCCAGCGGCTGCACGCTCCAGTAGAGGCCGTCCGCCGTACCATACGCCAACAGCGGGAGGTGAAGTCCCGTCGTATAGACACGCTCCATTGTTTCAATCACGGACATACGCCCGTCCGGCTCCGCACGCAGAACGCGCACGGCATAGCGCACCGCACCCGAAACGGGTTCCCAGCGCAGGAGCACCGTCTCCGGCGTCGCCTCCTGCGGCGGAATGCGCTGCATCTCCGCCGTGATCTCCTGCATGGCACGCTTCGCCTCCCCCGTGATCTGCGCACTGTGGCGCGGCACTGTTTTTGCGCCCGCCGCAGCCGGCATGGCGGTCAGCATCATCAAAACGGCAAGGAGCGCCCCAACGCCCCGCCCGAATCCCCCAAATCGCATTTAGTCCTCTTCCATATGTCTGATGTATTCCGAACCGATTGCCTCACGCACAGCCGCAAGCGTCGGTGCGAGCAGCTGCCGTGCTTCCTCACGCGTCGGTGCTGCCGCCGTGACGCGCACGAGACACCCGTCCGCCTTCGCATAGGTCGCAACGGTCGGATTCTCCCCATCGACGAGTGCGCCGAGGCGGTCGGCGACGGGCGACTCCCCGACGGGCAGTCCCTTTTCCGCCATCGAATACAGCTTGATGTTCATAGAAACAAAAACCTTGTCGCTTTTCCCGCGCAAAAAGACATCACACGCCGTTTCGAACATCGGCACCATCTCCTTCGGCGGTCCCGGGAGCATGATGCACGCCCTGCCGTCCTTCTCGATGATCACGCCGGGTGCTGTGCCGTGGTCGTTCCGGAGGACGATCGCGCCCGCGGGGACGGTCGCCTGTTTGCGCATACTGTCCGAGAGAGGGACACCGCGCTTTGCCGCGCGTTCCTCCAGACGACGCAGCGTCTCCGCATCCTCGACGGGTACGCAGCCGAAATACGAGATGAGCATCTCCTTCGTCAGATCGTCCTTCGTGGGACCAAGCCCGCCTGTCGTGATGACGCAGTCCGCGCGCGTGTACGCGATGTCGAGCGCACTGCGCAGCCGCTCGGGGTTGTCGCCCACGACAGTCTGATAGTACGCGTCCAGTCCCATATGCGTGAGTTTTTTGGCGATATGCTGTGCGTTCGTGTTGACGATGCTGCCCATGAGCAGCTCCGTGCCGACGCTGATGATTTCAACGATCATGTAATACTCCTTTGCAACCGATAGGTTTTCTACACTATTTTACTACAAAAGGCCTATATAGAAAAGGTAATTTCATATTTTTTGTCGAAAAATATCAGTGACAGCATCCCTATGCGTACTCCACGCAAACACCTCGTTTCCATTCATCATTGCTTTTGACAAATCACCATTCTAATGATACGGTATGATAGACGATCATGCGATACTGAAAACACAGAGGAAAAATATATTGAAACTAATTATCGTAAATGCGGACGATTTCGGGCGGCACACGCTCATCAACCGCGCGGTCGAGCGCGGGGTCGCGGACGGCGTGCTGCGCTCGGCGACGCTCATGCCGGGCGGCGCGGCGTTCGACGATGCGGCAGCGCTTGCCGCACGCAGCCCGGCGCTCGGGGTCGGCATCCATCTGACGCTCGTGAACGGACAGCCCGTCCTGCCACCCGCTGAGATCCCGTCGCTCGTGACGGAGACGGGCGTATTTGTCGACGATCATACGGCGTTTGCCGTGCGCCTTCTGCGCGGCGCAGTGCGTCTTGATGAGGTGCGTGCGGAACTCGCCGCGCAGCTGCGGCGTGTCGAGGCGGCGGGGATCCATCCGACGCACGCGGACAGTCACCAGCATATGCACGTCCTGCCGGGCGTGCTCGACATCGTGCTCGATCTCTGCGCGTCGGCGCAGATCCCCGCCATGCGTGCGCCGCGTGCGCCGCTCTTTGCGGGAAACTTCGGCGGCATCGGGCAGCTCATCGGACGCGTGGGGCTTGCCGTACTCGCCCGCCGTGCGGCGGCAAAGGCGCGGCGGCGCGGCATCCGCACGCCCGATCACTTCGCCGGCATCGTTGCGGGCGAGGCGGTAAATACGGCGACACTCACAGAGATAGCGGCGTCTCTCAGAGAAGGCGCGACCGAGGTCATGCTCCACCCCGGCACGGACAATGCCGTACTCGTGCGCGACTGCCTCTGGCAGCACGATTTCGAAGCGGAGCTGGCCGCCGTCACATCGTCCGCCGTACGCGACGCACTCACCGCATCGGGTGCGGCGGCGGTCAATTTTCATGCACTTGTACCGTGAGGAGGATCTATGCAGAACCATACCTGTCGTACGGCACTGACCGCACTTTTGATCTTCTCGCTGATGTTCGCGCTCAACTACTTTATGCCGCTGCACCGTGACGACTACGACTATTCGATGATCTGGCACACGGGCGTTCACATCACCACATTTGCCGATGTATTCGACTCGCTCCTGCGCCACTATTTCGAGCACGGCGGGCGCATGGTCTCCTTCTTCTTCCTCGATGCGCTGCTGCTCGCGGGCAAGCTCCCCTTTGACATTGCGAACGCGCTGGTATTCCTCCTGCTCGTCCTGCTGCTCGTGATGCACGCGCGGCGCAGCATCGCCGTCCATGAGCGCCCCGATCTCATCGCCGCCGCGTTTGTCCTCGCATGGCTCTGCCTCCCGCATTTTGCCGAGGTGACGATCTGGAAATGTGGCGCGACCGTCTACCTCTGGTCGGCAGTGTTCGGGCTGCTCAGTCTCCTGCCGTACAACATCGGTCTGCGCAGGCTCTGTGCGGGCGAACGCAGACGGCACACGTGGGCGGTGCTCCCGATGTTCTTCGTGGGGCTGCTCGGCAGCTGGTCAATCGAAAACCTCGCCGTGACCGTCGTCCTTGTCACGTTCGGTGCGGTTCTGTATGCGTGGAAACGGCACGGATTCCTCCCGCCGTGGATGCTCTCCGGCGCGCTTGGTGCGCTCACGGGGCTGATCCTGCTCGTCGCCGCGCCCGGCAACTACGTCCGCTACGATGAGCAGGGTACGGGCAAGGGAATCCTCCTGCACATCGGCAACCAGTTCGCGGGGCAGGGTGAGATGATGCTCTACCTCCTGCCCGTCCTCCTCCTCATCCTGACGGCATGGCGGCTCTATCGCCGCAGCCTCGCGGGCGGAGAAATGCCGCCTGCCGCGTCCGCAGGCAAAGGCATGATCCTCCTGACCGCCGTGCTCGCACTCCTCACCGTTTCCTATTTCACAGGCGGATGGGTCGCGTCGGGCATCCGCGAGGCCGTGATCGGCGGCGTGCTTACGCCGCTGGGGTTCACAAAACCAAAGACGATCCACCTCTTTACAAACGTGATGAATGGCTTCGAGGAAATGGCGATCTACTGGTGCGCCCTGCTGCTCTGCTACGCTCGCCTCAAGCAGCGGCTCGGGCTGACCTCTGCCGCCATCCGTGCGGCGGCATCGCGTGTCCCCGCCTGCACGGTGCTGCGCACCTATCCCGCCGCACGCTATGCGGCGGTGCTCATGCTCCTCGGTCTCGGCAACAACTTCGTCATGCTCGCCGCACCGACCTTCCCGGGGCGCGCGACGTTCAGCTCCGCCGCCATGTTCATCACGGCTGCACTGGCACTCCTCAACGACCCTGCCGTCCGCGCCGCCCTCTGCCCGCGCGGCGGACTGCTCCTCCGCACGGCGGCGGCGCTGCTCGTCGCCTACACCGCAGCAGCCGCCCTCCTCATCACGCACGAGATGAGCGCGGAGGATGCGGCGCGCATCGCCGCCATCAAGGCGGCGCGCGCACGCGGCGAAACCGTTGTGCATTTCGCTCCCATCCGAACCACGAACCGCGCCCTGCGCCATGTATTCTACGAGGACTGGGACAACGGCGTAACCGCCGACGGCGCGAAGCAGTATTTCGGACTGACGAACATTGTTGTGGATGGGAAATGACATTTCCGCGCCGCTGTGCTACAATACAAGCGAATCTCTATATTTTTGAAAGGAGCTGCATACACCCTTGGACAGTTCCCTATCCGATCTTTTTGCACTCATCCTGCTCATCGTCTGCCTCTCGGCGAACGCCTACTTCGCGCAGATCGAGACCGCGCTCACCGCATCCCATCGCGGACGGCTCGAACGCCTTGAGGGTGACGGCGACAAGGATGCGGCGGCGGCACTCGCCCTCCTCGAACATCCCGCGCCGCCGCTCGCCATGGCACAGGCGGGCGTCACCTGCACCAGTCTCCTCATGGGGCTTGGCATCGGTCTCCTCGTCGCGCCCACCTTCGGCAGATTTCTCGCAAAGCTCCTCCCCGGCATGGAGGTCTTTGCTGCCGCGCTCGTTCTCAGCATCCTCGTCATGACCGCGCTGACCCTGCTCTTCGGCGACTTCCTGCCCAAGCAGATCGCCCTGCAGGATCCCGAGGACATCCTCATGCGCAGCCACCGCTCGATCCGTCTGCTCACGCGCCTCACGGCACTGCCGAGCGCGGCACTCGTCTCCGTTTCACGCGGCATCCTCCTCCTCGTCGGCATCAATCCCGAGAACCGCGCCTCCGTCACGGAGGATGCCGTCAAGGATCTCATGGAGCAGGGTACGGAGGACGGCACCTTTGAAAAGGCGGAACAGGACATGGTCGACCGCATCTTTCACATGAGCGACCAGACCGCCTCCGCCCTCATGACCCCGCGCACACAGATCGCGTGGATCGACCTCGCCGAGACACGCGCCGAGCAGCTGCGCGTCATCCGTGCGGCAGAACACGACGTATTCCCCGTCGCGTACGAGAACCTCGACGATTTTCGCGGGGTCGTCTACGCAAAGGAACTCCTCGACGCCGTCTTGGGTGGCGCGGAGCTCGACCTTGCGGACTACATTCGGAAGCCGCTCTTCGTCCCGCGCACCATGGAGGGGTTGCGTGTCCTTGAGAAATTCCGCACAGGTGCGATTCACGAGGCGGTCGTCCTCGACGAGTACGGCGGTGTCGTCGGCTTCATCACCATGGGCGACATCATGGAGGAGATCATCGGCAGCGCGACAGGCGATGCCCCCACCGGCACGCGAACCGGCGCAGAGGAGACGGCGAACTGGGTCTTTGACGGCCTCTTCCCCATCGACGAGTTCAAGGAGGAGTTCGGCACAGGCGATCTGCCCGACGAGGATCACGACCACTTCCACACCCTCGGCGGCTTCGTCACCGCCCAGATTGGCCGCATCCCGAAGGTCGGCGAGACCTGCACATGGGACGCATACACCTTCGAAGTTCTGCGCATGGATCGCGCACGCGTCGCCCAGATCCGCATGACGCGAACGGAAGCACCACCCGAAGAATAATAGACACAGAGGGAGAAATACCATGAACGAACGCATTTATAACTTCAACCCCGGTCCCGCCGTCCTGCCCGAGGACGTTCTGAGAGAGGTACAGGCGGAGCTCCTGAACTTTAACGGCACAGGTATGTCCATCCTCGAAATCAGCCACCGCTCCCCCGCCTACGACGAGGTGCATCAGCAGACAAAGGCGGACATCAAAGAGCTCATGGGGCTCGGCGACGACTACGATGTCGTCTTTACCGCCGGCGGCGCAAGCCAGACCTTCGCCCTCATCCCGCTCAACTTCGCCACCGAGACGCATCCCGGCAGCTACCTGCTCTCGGGCAGCTTCTCCGAAAAGGCATACGAGGAGGCTGTAAAACTCGGGGTCGGCACCGTCGCCGCCTCGACGAAGGAGGAGAACTACGTGCGCGTCCCGCGTCCGAACGAAATCCGCATCGCCCCCGACGCCGCCTACCTCCACCTCTGCCTCAACAACACCATCTACGGCACGGAGTACCACTACACCCCCGAGACCGGCGATGTCCCCCTCTTTGCCGATATGTCCTCCGACATCCTCTCGCGCCCGTGGGACTTTTCCTCCTACGACTTCATCTATGCGGGCGTGCAGAAGAACCTCGGTCCTGCGGGTGTCGTCCTGAACGTCGCCAAAAAGAAACTGCTCGAAAACACCCCCGCCGAGCTCCCAACCATGCTGCGCTACAGCACCTTCCAAAAGAACGACTCCCTCTACAACACCCCGCCCGTCTTCGCCATCTACATGGTCGGCAAAACCGTCCGTTGGATCAAGGAGCACGGCGGCCTCGCCGCCATGGGCGAAACGAACGCGAAGAAAGCCGCCCTCCTCTACGATGCCATCGACGCATCGGACGGATTCTATCGCGGACACGCAGAAAAGGGCAGCCGCTCGCGCATGAACGTCACCTTCCGCCTCGCAAGCGAATCCCTTGAAAAAGACTTCGTCGCACGCGCAAGCGAGCAGGGACTTGCGGGCATCAAGGGACACCGCAGCGTCGGCGGTATGCGCGCCTCCATCTACAACGCCATGCCACTCGCCGGCGTTGAAAAACTCGCGGCATTTATGGCAGAGTTCCGCAAGAAACACTGATTCCAATTGCACACACAAAAAGGGGCTGCTGCACGTTTATTTCGTACAGCAGCCCCCATGATTTGCAGCGGTGCCTTTTTTGTTTCACCTACCAGACAAACAATCCGCAGATGGCGGCAGACAGCAGGGAGACCAGCAATCCGGAGAGTATCATGTAGGACACGTTGCGCGCGACGATCGTGTTGCTCTCGCTGTCAACGAGCCCCTTAAAGCAGCCGAGGATGATGCCGATTGTCCCGAGGTTGGCGAATGACGTAATGAACACGGTCATCACAGCCTGCATATGCGCGGGCCACGTCCGGACGACATCCTAGATCTGCAGCATGACGACAAACTCGTTCGTGATGAACTTCGTCCCCATGTACTGCGCAATCTGGAATGCCTCTGCCGGCGCAAGCCCAAGCAGCCACGCGAATGGGAACAGCACGACGCCGAGGATGAGCTCAAGCGAGAGCGATGGGTGCAGCACGCCGAGAAGGAGGTCAACGCACTTGAGCAGCGCAACGATGGCGATGACGTTCGCACAGATGATGAGCACGAGGCGTCCTGCGCCGATGATCGACTCCGCAAGGTAGGAGAAGAACGGCTCGCGCCCCCCTCCCTCGTGGATCGTTGCAATCGTATCCTCCTCCGGCGCAACCTTCACGGGATGGAGGAGCGAGGAGACGAGCAGCGCGTTGATGACATTCAGCGGGATTGCCGTGACGACATACTCCGCCGGCATCATCTTGACATAGACGGCGATGAGTGCCGCCGTCACGCAGCTCATCGACATGAGGCCGATGGTCAGCACGCGTTCCTTGCTCATCTTCATGAGCTGGAGTTTCGACACGGCGAGTGCCTCCGTGTTGTCGAGAAACATCATCTCGATGGCGAAGAACGACTCGAACTTCGGCGCGCGCGTGAGAAATGTGAGCAGTTTGCCAATCCAACGAATGACGAACGGCAAAATGCCGAAATACGTGAGGATGTCAAACATCGGCACAACGAAGAGGATCGGCAGCAGTGCCGCAGCGAAGAAGTTCATCTGCGGCACGTTGACCCAGTCGGGGAACACGAACGCGATGCCGACGTACGAGATGTTGATCAGCTCCGTGAATCCGGCCGCAGCGGCTGTAATCATCTCGCGCCCGATCTCGAACGAGGTCAGAAACCACGCGAGCATGAGGTTCAGCGTGAGCAGAGAGGCGACCGAACGCCACTGGATCTCCTTGCGGTTCCGTGAGGCGAGTACACCGATTCCGAGGAACACAACAAGGCCGAGCAAGTTGACGAAGAAAAACATACGCCCCCCCATAGGAATTTATGCTTAGTATCGAACGACCTTGTCTTTCTCCACACGGGCATAGACGAGCGGACGGACGGGCGGCTCCTCTGTGCCGATGGTAATCGCCGCGCGGTAGAGCTGCGCCGCGCTGTCGCCGCGCTGTGTGCTGTCCGTGTAGAGCGTTGCGATGACATCGTCCGACTTCACTGCGTCGCCGTACTTCTTGTGCAGGATGAGACCGGCGGCGAAATCAATCGGACTGTCCTTCGTCTCACGCCCCGCACCGAGCACGACGCTCACCGCGCCGATTTTCTCCGCGTCCATGGCCGTGATGTAGCCGTCTGCGTTCGCGCGGATCTGCACCTGCACGGCCGCCTGCGGGAATTTCGAGGCGTCGCGCAGGACGGCATCATCACCGCCCTGCCGCCGCACCATCGTACAGAATGTCTCGAACGCCGACCCGTCTGCAATCGACTGCTCCGCCATGCGGCGGCACTCCTCAATCGTGCCCTTGCCGACGAGGTAGAGCATATTCTCCGCGAGTTGGAGCGACACCTCCGTCAGGTCATGCGGTCCTTTGCCGCGCAGCACGTCCATCGACTCCGCGACCTCGATGCTGTTGCCGATGCCGAGTCCGAGCGGCGTGTCCATGTCGGTAATCAGTGCGACGGTGCGCCGTCCTGCGCCCTCGCCGATGGCGACCATCGTCTGTGCAAGCGCGATGGCATCGTCGAGCGTCTTCATGAATGCGCCCGAGCCCGTCTTGACATCGAGCAGAATGCAGTCCGAGCCGGCGGCGAGCTTCTTGCTCATGATCGAGGACGCGATCAGCGGGATCGCGTCGACCGTCGCCGTCACGTCGCGCAGTGCGTAGAGTTTCTTGTCCGCCGGCGCGAGGTTGCCCGACTGCCCGATGACGGACACGCCGCACTCGTTCACGATGGAGAAGAATTTTTCGCGCGAAATCGCCGTCTCATAGCCGGGGATGGCCTCCAGTTTGTCCACGGTGCCGCCCGTGTGCCCAAGACCGCGACCGCTCATCTTCGCGACGCGCCCACCGCAGGCGGCGACAATCGGGGCGCAGATGAGCGTCGTCTTGTCGCCGACGCCGCCGGTGGAGTGCTTGTCCACCTTTTTGCCGGCAATCGCCGAGAGGTCGACACGGTCGCCCGAGTCCGCCATTGCAATCGTCAGCTCCGTCGTCTCCTGTGCCGTCATGCCGTTGAACCAGATTGCCATCAGCATGGCGGACATCTGGTAGTCGGGAATCTCGCCCGCGACATAGCCTTCGACCATATAGCGCAGCTCCTCGGCAGTGAGTGTGCCGCCATGCTTTTTCTTCGTAATCAGGTCATACATGCGCATGGGTCGATCCTCCTCAGTGTGCAAGAATGCGCGGCAGCAGGCTCTCGCCCTTCGTCGTCAGCCCCGCACCGAACATATCTGACACCGTCGCGCCGATCATGGCGAAGGTCGGGTACGTCCCGAGGTTGACCCCCTTGCGGATCTGTGCGCCGTAGACGAGAAGCGGCACGTACTCACGCGTGTGATCCGTGCCGGGGGCACCGGGGTCGCAGCCGTGGTCGGCCGTAATCATCAGAACATCGTCCTCGCGCATATGCTCCATGAATGTGCCGAGCTGCACGTCGAACTCCGTTGTCGCGCGCGCATAGCCTGCGATGTCGCGCCTGTGTCCATACGTCATGTCGAAATCGACGAGGTTGACGAAGCACAGCCCCGTGAAGTCCTCCTGCTGAATGCGCAGTGTCTTTTCCATACCGTCGGCGTTGTTCTCGTTGACCCCCGTGCTGCGCGTGACGCCGCGCCCCGCAAAGATGTCGCTGATCTTGCCGACGGCGATGACCTCATGCCCCTGCCGCATGAGCGCGTCCATCATCGTCTCGCCCGTGGGGTCGAGGGAGAAGTCGTGACGGTGCGCTGTGCGCTCATAGTTCGGATAGCTGCCGACATACGGCCGTGCAATGATGCGTCCGACGCCGTGCTCGCCCTGCATGATCCCGCGTGCCGCACGGCAGTAGTCATAGAGACGCTCGACGGGGACATCGGCCTCGTTCGCTGCGATCTGCAGCACGCTGTCCGCCGACGTGTAGACGATGAGCCCGCCCGTCTCCTCCTGCTCGCGCCCGTAGTCGTGGATGACCTGCGTGCCGGAGTAGGGCTTGTTGCAGAGGATTTTCTTCCCGTCACACGCCGCCGAGAGCCGCGTGAGGATCTCCATCGGGAATCCGTTCGGATACGTGGGCATGGGCTGCTCGGAGACGATGCCTGCGATTTCCCAGTGTCCGATCGTCGTGTCCTTGCCGCGCGAGAGCTCCCGCAGTCGTGCAAAAGTACCGATGGGGCTGTCTGCGGGCGTGCCGCAGCCGACGCCGTCGATGTTAAACAGGCCGAGCTTTGTGAGGTTCGGCGCGTGCAGCTCCGGCGATGTCGTCAGCGATGCGAGCGTGTTGCAGCGCCCATCGCCGAAGTCTGCTGCGTCCGGAGCACACCCGATGCCGAAGCTGTCGAGGACGATCAGAAATACGCGTTTGATACTGGTCATTGCTATCTCCTCCTATAATTAGGGAAGCACTGATAAATTCTGCACCACCATCTTAGCGCATCTTTTTCGCTCTGTCTGTGTCGACAAATCCTCCACATAGCTCTTGCTATGCGTCCGGTTTGTCTTCTTGACAGAACAAAAAATCTGCACTAATCTGGCGGACTTCATTTTATCAGCGATTCCCTAGGCAATCGACGCCTCCAGTGCAATCTCGATCATCTCGCTGAACGATGTCTGACGTTCCTCTGCCGTGGAAGGCGGCTCGTCGCTGACGGTAAAGAGTGCGAGCGCACGCACGCCGAACTTCGCCGCGATGAGGTAGAGTGCCGCCGCCTCCATCTCCAGACCGAGGACACCGTAGCTCGCGAGCTTGTGGATGTCGAGTTCGTCGTCGTAGAAGCGATCCTGCGACATCACATTTCCAACGCGCACGGCGATGCCTTTGTCGACGGCGGCCTGATATGCGGAGCGCAGCAGATCGAAGTTCGCGACCGGTGCAAAGTTGACCGCAGAGCCGAAGATGTTGCGCGGCATGGAGGAATCGGTCGTCGTCGCCTGCGCGATGAGGACGTCGCGGATGTGGATATCCTTGTGGCATGCGCCGCAGCTGCCGATGCGGATCAGCGTCTTGCAGCCGTACTCGCGGATGAGCTCGTTGACGTAGATGGAGATCGACGGCATCCCCATGCCCGTTCCCTGCACGGAGATGGGATGCCCCTTGTACGTGCCGGTGTAGCCGAGGATGTTGCGGATGTTCGTGTACTCTTTCGCCCCTTCGAGGAAGTTCTCAGCGATGTACTTGGCGCGGAGCGGGTCACCCGGCAGGAGAATGCGCTCGGCGACTTCGCCCTTTGCAGCTGCAATGTGTGGGGTTGGCATGATGTGTACCTCTCTTTCATAAACTGTGGAGAACATTTATCGAAAACCGACATAGCGGTCTATGACCTATACTCACTGCACCGCCTCAAAGATGAGCTGCAGGAGGAACAGTGCACCGAGGACGTAGGAGAGCGTGCCAAGCTCGCGCCGGCGCCCCGTGAACAGCTTCATCATCGGATGCGCGGCGAAGCCGAACGCCAAGCCCGTCGAGATGCTGTTCGTCAGCGGGATGAGTACGATGATGAGGAACGCCGGGAACCACTCTGAGAAATCCTGAAAGTGGATATTTTCAAGCTGCTGCATCATCAGGGCGCCTGTGATGATGATGACCGGCGCAACGGCCGTCTGCGGAACGTAGGCGAGCAGGGGGATGAATACGAGCGTGAGCAGGAACAGGGCACCGCCGACGAGTGCCGTCAGTCCGCGCCGCCCACCCTCTACGATGCCCGCCGCACTCTCAGCGGCAGCAACTGTCGGGCTCGTCCCAAGTACCGAGGACAGCACCGCTGTCAGCGACGAGGCGCGGAACGCGTTGCGAAACTTCTCCGTATCGGGCAGCAGCCCTTCGAGCAATCCGATGGACTCAAAGACGAGGATCATCGTCATCGAGAATACCGCAAGCCAGAACGAAATCGTCAGCACGGCGGAGAAGTCCTCCGCAAAGAGCAGTGCGCCGTACTCGCCGAGCCGCGTCATATCAATCTCAATCGTATTCGCGTGGACGAGGTCGAACACATTGACGATGACCGTCACAATGAGGATGGCGATGAAAAAGCCGCCCTTCACCCGCCGCTGGTAGAACAGCAGGCTCAACACAAGACCGAGGAGCGCGAGCTGCGCAGACGGATTTTGCAGATCACCGAGCGCGAGGATCGAGTTCTCGCCGGCACGGATCAGCTCCGCCTTCTCCAGTCCAATCTCCACGAGGAACAACCCGATGCCCGCCGTCACTGCGTATTTCAGCGATTTCGGCACAGCATCTGCCAGAACCCTGCCCGCGCGCGTCACCGCCAGTGCGAAGAAGATGAGTGCCGAAACGAGCGAGATGGCAAGTGCCTCCTGCCAACGGAACCCCATGTTCGTCACGACGGTATATGTGAAGAACGCATTGATCCCCATGCCGGGGGTCAAGATGATCGGCGCATCCGCCCAGAGTGCCATCAGCAGACACCCAATCGCCGAGGCGAATATCGTTGCGAACACGCTCAGTTCCGCCGGGATCCCGCCGTCCGCAAGAATCAGCGGATTGACGATGATGATGTACGAGATGGCAAAGAACGATGTCAGCCCTGCCATCACTTCCACGCGTCTGCTCTGCACGTTCTCTGAACTCATACCGCATTCCCCTTTCTTTTTTGATTGTATCAAATGCGCCAAACGAAAAAAAGGACACATGACTTTTCAGCGCGCTTTTTTTCGTTAAAATGAAAAGAGGTTCTATGATAAATGTTACGGAAAAATGAGGATGGCGATGCTCCTAAACAAACCCTAGTGGAGCAAGCGAGAAAATACTGACCTGTCCAAGAAGCAAGTCCACAGGACGAAGCTGATTGGGTAACAGGTCACATGGGAAAACGTCCCAAGAACACGAGCGTTAGCGATGTGTGATTGGATGACGTTGACCGCTTGTGCGGTACGCCCCGTTGGACTTCTTTCGTTCAAGCGCAGCGCGTTTAAGAAGTCCAGCGGTATTTGAGCGTACAAGCACACGAACGCTTGCACAACTAAGTGTTTGCGTGGAGCACGCATGTCCGTAAAATTTGACGTAGACACTGGAAAGAACCTGTACTGAGAGGAGAGGCATCATGCTGTTACCGTCGTTCCCCGAGATACCGCCACACCTGCTGCGCGTTGCGCGGCCGCTCACTTTCCAGCCCGACGAGATCATCCGCTGCAAGGGGACGCATGCCGACACGGTCTACATCCTCCTTGCGGGGCGCGTGCGCATCATCAACGAGTTCTCAAGCGGCGATCGGTATGTGTTTGCCATTGTCGACCCGCCTACATTCCTCGGCGAGTACGAGGCCCTTGCAGGCACGCCGTACTACGCCGCGACGTGTGAGGCGGAGACGGTGTGCGATCTGCTTGCCGTCAGCATCGACGCGTTCGCCGCGTGGCTCCAACGCGACGCGGGAGCAGCGTTTGCCGTCGCCTGTATGATCGCACGAAAATCTTGGCCGATCTCGGACGAATACGGTCAGATCAAATACATGACGGTTCAATCGCGCCTCCTCTCCTATCTGCAAAAGAACCTGCCCGCATGCGATGTCGCCGTGCGGTTCCCCATGCGCCGACAGGACATTGCCGATGCCATCGGCACGAGCCTAAAGACGGTCAACCGCAGCGTTGACCGCCTTCGTGCAGAGGGTCTCCTCTCCCTCGATCGCGGCAAGCTCGCCCTTCCCCCTGAGCAATGCGCCAAAATACGGGCGATGAATACGTGAAAAGACGTAAGGAAACCACGGATAAACTAAAATCCGTCAGATTGGTGCAGATTTTTGTCCTATCGAGGAGCCAACCCAGAATCTTGGCATCACCGCCGAGGCTGCGATGGATGTGCTGCGAATTGCAAAGGATGAACAATCAAAATATCCGGCACTCCTCTAAAGGGAAGTCTACATCACTTTTCTCGTATACTTCTTCAAAAAGTGATGCACAAACGAATGCGAGGATGCTGCACGGCATCCTCGTTTTTTATGTCAGTTCCCCTCATTTCGAGCACCATAAAATCCATTTTCAAAATCTCGTGTGCCCAAAATCCTGTTTTTCACCCCAAAATGGACACAGAAAAGGCTTCGTGGAAATCTCCACGAAGCCTTGATTTTACTGGCAGAGAGGGTGGGATTCGAACCCACGGTGGCTCATCACCACACTTGATTTCGAGTCAAGCACCTTCGACCACTCGGACACCTCTCCATGCGCTTATGCGACATGACGCATTATAGCACAGTGAGGGGCGCGTTGGCAAGGACTTTTTCTACGAAGGACGTCCGGCGCGCCCCACCTAGGGAAGCACTGATAAATTCAGCCGCGCCATCTTGACGCATCTTTTTTGCCCGCACTGTGCCCGCGATCCTCCACATAGCTTTGGCTATGCGTCCGGTTTGCCTTCTTGTTCGGACGAAAAAATCTACGCCAATCTGAGGGTCTATTTTATCAGCGATTCCTATAAAATCATTATAACATAAAAAATACCTCTGCACGATGGAAAACCTTCGTACAGAGGTATCTTTTTACGGAAAAACGGCTCACACTGCGGCGAGCGCCTCCTCAAGATCCGCAATCAGATCGTCGACGTGCTCGATGCCGATGGAGAGGCGTACCGTTCCCTCGCCGATGCCGGAGGCGGCAAGCTCGGCTTCGTTCATCTGCGAATGGGTCGTGGTCGCGGGATGGATGACGAGCGACTTCACGTCCGCAACGTTCGCCAGCAGCGAGAACAGGGTCAGCTTGTCGATAAAGCGGAACGCCGCCTCACGTCCGCCCACGATGTCGAACGTAAAGATGGAGATGCCGCCGTGCGGGAAATACCGCTTGTAGATCTCGTGATCGGGATGGTTGGGCAGGGAGGGATGGTTGACCTTTGCCACTTTCGGGTGCTTCGCGAGGAAGTCCACGATCTTCAGCGCATTCTCGACGTGACGCTCGACACGCAGGGACAGCGTCTCAAGCCCGTGGATGAAGTAGAACGCGCTCTGTGGTGCGATTGCCGCGCCCGTGTCGCGCAGGATGAGCGCACGCAGGTAGACGGCAAAGGCGACAGGGCCGAGCGCATCGACAAAGCTCACGCCGTGATAGCTCGGGTTCGGGTCGGTGAGGTGCGGGAAGCGTCCCGATGCCTTCCAGTCGAACTTGCCGCCGTCGACGATCACGCCGCCGAGGCTCGCGCCGTGTCCGCCGAGGAACTTCGTCGCGGAGTGCACAACGATGTCCGCGCCGTGCTCGATGGGGCGCAGGAGGTAGGGCGTGGCAAAGGTGTTGTCGATGACGACAGGCACGCCCTGCGCGTGCGCCGCCTGTGCGATCGCCTCGATGTCGATGAGATCGGCGTTCGGGTTGCCGACGGTCTCGATAAAGACACACTTCGTATTCGGACGGATCGCATCTGCAACCCCCTGTGCGCCCGTCTTCGGATCGACGAAGGTCACGTCGATGCCCCACTCCTTCACCGTATGCGCGAGGAGGTTGTATGAGCCGCCATAGATCGTCTGCTGCGCGACGATGTGATCGCCCGCATGGGCGAGCCCTTGGAACGTCGCCGTGATCGCCGCCGCTCCCGAGGCAAACGCGAGTGCCGCCGCACCGCCCTCAAGTGCCGCGATGCGCTTCTCGAACACATCCTGCGTCGGATTCATGAGCCGCCCGTAGATATAGCCCGGATCTTTGAGCGCAAAGCGGTCGGCGGCGTGCTGCGCATTGTGGAACACGTACGAGGTCGTCTGATAGATCGGCACCGCACGCGCATCCGTGACGGGATCCGCCGCCTCCTGTCCGACGCGCACCTGTAGGGTCTCAAAATGATAGTTTTTCTCGCTCATGGATATTCCCCTTCTCTTTTTGCAATAACATATTTTATTGATATGAATTATATATAAAGAGTGGATTTTGTCAAGCAAAATCTTTTGTCGATATTTTTTGCAGAGTTATTTAATAATTACTATTGACAAATAACACTATATGAACTATAATAGCCCATGTCAACAGGATATGAAACAGATCCTCAAGGGTCTGCAGTACAAAATGATGAAAGGGGATTTTCACTATGTCACACGCAAATGATGCAAACCTGAACGATGCACTCAACACCTACATCGCCAACATCGGCGTCGGCTACATCAAGCTGCACAACCTCCACTGGAACGTTGTCGGCTCGCAGTTCAAGGCAGTCCATGAGTACCTCGAATCGCTCTACGATGCGTTCGCGGATGTGCTCGACGAGACGGCGGAGCTGCTGAAGATCGCGGGCGCACAGCCGGTTGCAAGCCTCAAGGGCTACCTCGAAATTGCGACGATCAAGGAACTCGGCAACGAGGCGGTCGATCAGAAGAAGGCGCTTGAGATCACGCTCGCGGATCTCGAACTCCTCCGCGACCAGGCACTTGAGATCCGCAAGGCTGCCGATGCACACGACTGCTTCGGCGTTGCGAACCTCATGGAGGATCATGTCACGAACTACGCAAAGCAGATCTGGTTCCTCCGCTCCATGCTCGCTTAATCCATTTTCGCCATCCATTCTCCACTTCCTTATATACACAAAACCCGCCGCACCGATTGGTGCGGCGGGTTTTGTGTTGCTACTGTACTGTCATCGACGAACAAAAGAACGCCCTCGGCATCTCCTGACGCATGGTTCTGCACGATAAAGTCCTTCATCGCTCCGCACGCATCGGATTGTTCAAGAAATCTTCGTACGCAAGCCGAATCCCGTCTGCAAGCTCCGTTGTGTACCGCCAGCCGAGCGCCGCCGCCTTGGAGACATCGAGCAGCTTACGCGGCGTGCCGTTCGGTTTCGTAGTATCCCACAGGATCTCTCCGCGATAGTCCACCACACGCGCAACCAGCTCCGCGAGCCCTCGAATCGAGATTTCCCTGCCACTCCCCGCGTTGACGGTCTCGTCTCCGCTGTAGTGGTTCATCAGGAAAACGCAGAGGTTTGCGAGATCGTCCACATAGAGGAACTCGCGCAGCGGCGATCCGTCGCCCCAACAGGTCACGGACGGCGCACCCGCTTCCTTTGCCTCATGAAACCGTCGGATGAGCGCGGGAAGGACGTGACTGTGCTCCGGATGATAGTTGTCATTCGGACCGTAGAGATTCGTCGGCATGACTGAGATATAGTCCGCAGCGTACTGTTTGTTGAGGTATGTACAGTACTTCAGCCCTGCGATCTTCGCAAGCGCATATGCCTCGTTTGTCTTCTCAAGCGACGAAGTTAAGAGGCAGTCCTCCGTCATCGGCTGCGGGGCAAGACGCGGATAGATGCAGGACGATCCGAGAAATTCCAATTTCCTGCACCCATTCTGCCATGCTGCATGGATAACGTTCATCTCAAGCATCATATTTTGGTACATAAAGTCGGCAGGGGCTTCCGAATTTGCTTGTATTCCGCC
Source organism: Selenomonas dianae (assembly GCF_030644225.1). Classification (NCBI taxonomy): domain Bacteria; kingdom Bacillati; phylum Bacillota; class Negativicutes; order Selenomonadales; family Selenomonadaceae; genus Centipeda; species Centipeda dianae. The sequence continues at coordinate 2,213,909 of NZ_CP128650.1, forward strand.
GACCTTTGCCGCCGCCAGAAAAACATACGACGGTTTTTCCTCCGCAAAAAATGTTTCGACGGCATCCTGCCGGCACAGATCAAGCTGTGCGTGCGTGCGCGTTATGATGTTCGTATATCCCTGCCGCCCGAGTTCCCGACAGATCGCAGAGCCGACCATGCCGCAATGCCCCGCGACGTAGATCTTCGCATCCTTTTCCATCATCATACTACACCTCTTCCGCCCACTTGACCTTGTCCTCTTTCACAATGTCCTCGCCGATCTGGACTTCGATCACCACCATGCGCTCCCGTGCGCTGATCTTGTGCTTCATCCCCACGGGAATTTCGATGACATCCCCTGCTGCTACAGCACGCTCCTCGCCGTCCAACAGAACCGTTCCGCTGCCGCTCACGAGGGTCCAGATCTCACGTCGTCGCTCGTGACTGTGGTAATTCATCGCGTGCCCTGCATTCAGCGTCACCTTGATCGTCAGACTGCCCTCCTCCACGTCGATGATGCGGAAACTCCCCCATGACTTCTCCGCAAACATGACGGGCTGATGCATCCGCTCCACATAGGGTTTCATATGGCTTGATGCCGCCTTGTCCGCCACGAGGATGCCCTCGGGGCTCGCTGCGACAATGAGATCCTGCCCGCCCATCACGAGAATCGGGACATCCAGTTCGTTGACGACGTGGGTACTGCGACACCCTCCATCCATCGTGACATCGCCGAGCGCGGCTTCCTCCATGACCTCCGTCAGTGTGTTCCACGTCCCGAGATCCTTCCATGCCCCCGCATAGCGCAGAACGCCGATGTTCTTCTCCCGCTCGGCAACGGCATAGTCAAAGCTGATCTTGTCGAGGCGGTCATAGGTCGAAAACAGCGTCCCATAGTCCGCGCATCCAAGCAGCGCATCCGCACGCGTTAGCACATACCCCAGACGATAGGCGAATACACCGCTGTTCCAGAGCGCCCCCTGCGCGATGTAGCGTTTTGCCGCGGCTTCCTCGGGTTTTTCGCGAAACGAGAGGACGCGGCTCACCTCCGCCTTGTCCTGCGGTATGATGTAGCCGTATTTCTCACTCGGATAGGTCGGCTCGATGCCCATGAGCATCAGATTCGCCGCACCGTCTGCGGCAAGCTGCGCCAAACGCCGCACGGAGGCGAAATACGCATCCTCAACGTATGGATCAACCGGACAAACGGCGACAGCCTCATCGCGCCCAACGCCTTTCACATCATGCAGGTAGGCGCTGACGAGCGCGATCGCAGGGAACGTGTCACGGCGGCACGGTTCAACGCAGATGTCGATCGCATCGCCGAGTTGATTGCGGATCGCCGAAACTTGGGATTTTGACGTTGCTACCGTAACAGAAACATCCGAAACCGTGCGGCGCACCTGTCCGCAGACACGCTGTGCCATCGAATGCCGCAAGCCGTCACGCCCGCGAAAGATCGGAATGAACTGCTTGGAACGAATGTCGTTCGACAGCGGCCAGAGCCGTTTCCCCGAGCCGCCCGAAAGCAGGACAATGTGCATATACGTTCTCCTTATCGCAGCACGTTCAGTGCCCGTACTTCTCCCGATCCGCCTCGACCATCATGCGGACAAGCTCCGAGAACGACACCTTGCGCCGCCAGCCGAGTTCCCGCTCCGCCTTCGACGGATTCCCCCATAGGAGTTCCACCTCGGCAGGACGGAAAAAGCGCGGATTGACATCGACGAGCAGTCGCCCCGTCTTTGCATCGTATCCCTTTTCCTCGACACCGCTGCCGCGCCATTCGATCTCAATGCCCGCCTCACGGAAGGACAGTTCTGCAAACTCACGCACCGTATGCGTCTCATTCGTCGCAAGCACATAGTCGTCGGGCGCATCCTGTTGCAGCATCCGCCACATCCCCTCGACATAGTCGCCCGCAAAGCCCCAGTCGCGCTTTGCATCCAGATTCCCGAGCGAGAGTTTTTCCTGCTTCCCTGCAAGAATACGGGCAACAGCAAGCGTGATCTTGCGTGTGACAAAGGTCTCCCCACGGCGCGGCGACTCGTGGTTGAAGAGGATGCCGTTCACGGCGAACATATCGTAGGACTCGCGGTAGTTCTTCGTAATCCAGAAGCTGTAGAGCTTTGCCGCGCCGTACGGCGACTTCGGATAGAACGGCGTTGCCTCGCTCTGCGGCGCCGTATCCGGAAGCCCGCCAAAAAGCTCCGACGTCGATGCCTGATAGAACCGGATCGGCAGGCCGCTCTGCCGCAGTGCCTCCAACAGGCGGAGCGTCCCGACCCCCGTCGCCTCCGCCGTATACTCCGGCACTTCGAACGATACGGCGACATGGGACTGTGCCGCGAGGTTGTAGACCTCATCCGGTCGAATCTCCCGAATCAGCGTATGTGCATTGCTCGAATCCGTCAGATCGCCATAGTGGAGGAAAAGCCGCCCATCGTACCGTACATCGGACAGAAGATGATCGATCCGCGCCGTACACGGCGTACTGTGCCGACGGATGATGCCGTGCACCTCATAGCCCTTTTCGAGCAAAAGCTCAGTCAAGTACGAACCGTCCTGCCCTGTAATCCCTGTAATCAATGCTTTTTTCACAGAACATCGCTCCTTCGCCAGAATGTCATTTCACAAAATCGTAACATACCATACGCATTATCGCAAAATAATCTTATCGGAACTCCTCATAGACGGACATAATTCGCTCCATCATTTTATCAGTCGTAAAATTTTCAAGAAAGGACTGCCGCCCGGCTCGCCCCATCGCACGAAATTCTTCCCGATGCATGGCTGCATATCGCAGCTTCTCCGTGAGATCATCCACATTGTCCCGCCGCACAAGAAGCCCCGTGGTGCCATGAAGAACCTCCTCGCACACGCCCCCCACATCCGAGGCGATGACCGGCAGCTCTGCCCGCATCGCTTCAAGGATACTGATGGGAAAGCCTTCCCATCGACTGATGAGTAAAAACCCGTCATAGTGCGGCAAAAGCTCCTCGACATGCGTTTGGCTGCCCAAAAATCGAACCTGATCGGATAGAGAAAGGCGTTCCGCAAGCTGCCTTGCAGAGGCAAGTTCCGCACCATCCCCAACGAAGTCAACATGGACTTTCATTCCGCACGCGTTCAAATGAAAAAGTGCCTGCAACACATCCCCCTGTGCTTTCGGCTGCGAAAAACGCGCCACCATGACGAGATGCAGAGGATCCTGCATGATGCCTGTATAACGGGGCGCATCTTCCGAAACACCGTTATAGATGGTCACCATCTTTTCACGATGTTTCCCCAGTGCTGCCGCGCCCAATTTACGGTCATACGCGGACACACAAATAATACGCTGCGCGAAGAATCCGCCGATCCATTCGATGCACTCATAAATGCGTCGCTTCGTTGACGCAACCCCTTCCGTAAACGCCCATCCATGCACCGTGAAAACAGCAGGAATACCAAGTGACCTCGCAGCAATTCGTCCGAGCAGTCCCGCCTTGCTTGAATGACAATGAACAAGATCCGGCTGATACTCCTTGATGATGCGGCGCAGACGCCGGAACGCGGCAAAATCACAAGCAGGTGCGATCTCTCGTCTGAGCGTTGGCAAGACGACACATTGGATGCCGCGTTCCTCCAACTGCTCGGTCAGCCAACCTGCCGCACCAACAACAACGGCAGCCTCATGCTCTCGTTTCAAAAGCTCCGTCACCAGTGTGAGCAGATGAACCTGCGCACCGCCAATCTGCGGCAGCGTGATGACATATAGTATTTTCATCCTCACTCCCCCAACAGACGCATCAAGGCATCATCCAAGCCGGAGTTCCTCAAGATGTGTTCCCATTTCAAGTCTTCTATATCCGTATTGCAAAAAGAGAATGCATTCAGTTCATTCCAATCAAATCCCGAAAAATCCTCCCGTATCTTATAAAAGTGCATCTTGCGCTGCGCCTCAAACCGGTTGACCCAGTGATATGACGTTGTAACAACCTTCATGCCCATCGCAACGTATTCGAGCAGCTTCGTTGAGGTCTGCAACGAATACGGATATTGATCCGGAATGTAGTTCAACGCATACTGCGCTTGTTTCGCGAGGCGCGGAACATCTTGGTATGGAACAGCACCGGTAAAGGTTATATTGGTATATCCTTTATATGCGTCATACAGATCGCCGGGGGGCTTTCCGATCAGCAAAATGCGATGCTTCGGATTGCGTGCAAAAAAATCCAACACATGATGGAATTTTCGATGCGCATCCATTGCACCGACATAAACGAAATCATACATGATTTCAGGATCAGGTACTTCAAAAAAACGGGGATCCACCCCCATATCGCGATAACAATAAGGCACGCCGTCCGCAAATCCATAGGCATCACGAATGGACGGATTCAGAAAAATTCGCAGGGAAGGACGTGCGTTCAACCACCGCTTCATGAAATCCTTGATCCGATTCCCTCGTCCCACCGAAAGCGATGCATACTCGTGAATCGTCGGAATGGATTTTCGGAAATGCAAGTCCACGCCCATAAACTGCCATATCAGATCGAAATCAGATAATGAATACGAAGGCAGGTCTTGGCAATTTACGAAGCAATACCGAGAAAAAAACTTTTTATAAATGGAAATCTCAGGAAGGTTCGCCTTTCCCGGATGCAAAAACAAAATCTTCTTCATCTAAATTGTCCTCTTGCCTTTCGCACCTTAGCCAAGGCAGATACAAGGTAAAAATACCAACCCGAAATCCCAAGTTCCTGTTTTATTTCATGATCCTGCATCTTAAAAAATCGAGCATAGAGAACGTACCACGATGCGACCTTCATCCCCCACCAGATATTTTTTCTTATAAACGAGTGCCATTCCTTAAAGTATAACAACGTGGATCGAGGACTGTTTTTCATATGTGCCTCGATGTTTGCACTCAGCCCATCTTGCAGGTATTCACACGTCTTAAAGACTTCATTGACACAAAAGAGCTTATATCCATCATGTGCCATTCGATTCCAGACGATTGCCTCAGAACAAAATTTTTCACCCTGCTCCTGCGGAAACGGATATTTTTTTAGACTGGGAAGATAAAACACCTCTGCCTTATCTCCAACAACACCATCTTTCTTCCAGTCCAAAACACTCGTATATTTATTTTCACAACGAGAAGGAAATGCTGTTCCGATCACACGCCCATCTCTCGTCTCAGACAGCCCCGCAATTCCTGCCAGCAATCCATTATAATTTTTAATGATACGCCGGAAAATTCCTTCTATTTTTTCCAATACGCCGGTTCTTAGCACATCATCTGAATCTACAATAAAAAAGATTTCCCCTTGGGCCATCTGTACACCACGGTTAATGGCAACGTGCTTTCCTGAATTTTGCTGCTTTACAAAACGGATGGGAAAGGCAGCTTCCTTCTCCCATTCTTCCAGAAGAACCTCCGTGCTGTCCTCGGAGCCATCGTCCACAACAAGCCATTCAAAGGAATCATAGTTTTGCGCCTTCAAGGACGCATATAACTCTTTTAGACGATGCGCTCTGTTATACGCAGCCGTAAAAACCGTGATCTTTATCATGTATGATGTTCACTTTCCGAAAGAATTTCATGCTTTGAATATTTTCATGTAAGAAACCTTATTATTTTTTTTGCTGTGATTTTTGCGCCATATACCTTATATGTGGAAATAAGCCGTGCCAAACCATTCACTACACACTCTATTGGCACATACTTACGTAAAAAAAGATAGGTTTTCTGATACATCTCCTTTACTTTCACAGCATCTTCTGAAAGCCACGAACCCGCAAAATGATGTATCGTATAAGTTTCATCTGATACAAAAAGTTCTCCTGTCTGAAAAGATTTCGCACAAAGACATTCAAAAGGAAAGAGTGCGATATTGCCTTCCAGCACTCTCATCTTTCCATCCAATTCTATTTGATACACATCTTTCGTCCGATTCGTTATTCTATGTACATTCGTTGTCAAATCATACGAACCATCCGCTTTGACAAACCTGAGCGTCTCATATTCTCGTAACAACGTCTGAATCCAAGCGTTGCACTTTTCAGCGCCTATTATTCCGGTAGGAATATATCGTGTTGATTCATATCCGGTAAATGCAGAGTAAGACAGGAATCTATCAAGCGGTTTTACAACTTCGACATCCGTATCCATGTATATACCGCCATAAGTAAATAGCACCTTCAGCCGAACATAGTCTGTGACAAATGCCCACTTTCTTGCTTCGTAGGCTTCTCTGCAATATTGATTTTCATTGATGTCAAAATTCTCTTCGTTCCACTCGATAATCTGATAGTCCGGGCAGTATGTTTTCCACGTTTCGATATACGATTTTATCTGTTCTGTTTTCGGCGCATGACCAAACCAACAATAGTGTATAATTTTAGGAATCACACAGCGCCCTCCCTTCACAAAGTGTTGCTGTATATGGGCATATATCAACTTCTTTTACACCAACGGCAATGTTCCCATGTACAGTGATGTTTGTTCCAATTTTTAAACGTGCATAAAACCCATCCCAAAATATGTGCCCGATCCAGTACATTACGTATGAGGCTCTTTACCTTTATACTTGTTTTATGTTGCGAAGGAAGCCTCACATAATCTGTCAAGGCGAGTTCCTTGATAATCCTCCGGTTCTCCACTTCTGCATATTTTTCCTCTTTATTGCTTACACCTCCAAGACTGAAATACGTCACTGGAAAATTTGCAAACTGGAACTTTTTCTGCATCGTATAATACAACTTTAGGAGCAGTTTCAGATCAGCAGCAATCCGATACGACGTATCAAATTGCTCCTGCTTCAAAACAGCACTTTTGACAAACACACCCGGGTGCGGCAACTTCGGCAATGAACGAAAATTGTCTTTTGACACTCCTTCAGCATCCAGAACCCCCTCACAATGGTATTTTTCATCTACAGCAATACAAGGCGCACTAAACACATCCGTATCATCACGGATTGCACCGCAAACGCGCTCTATTGTGTACGGATCAACCAAACAATCATCGGCACCCAGGAATTGTATATAATCCCCTGTTGCGACACGAATCCCTTTATTCATAGCATCATATATGCCATTGTCATCTTCGGAAATAATCGTTGCTATTTGTGCTTCATAGGAATGAACAATATCCATGGTACGATCCGTAGAATTTCCATCTACAATGATGTACTCTATATTCGAATATGTCTGTTGTACTACGCTGCGTATGGTCTGCTCGATGGTAGCCTCAGCATTATAACAGACCGTGATAATCGAGATTCTCATTCTCTATCCTCTGTCGTTAGAAATCCCCGTAGATATTCTTCTGTATATCGAACTCCTTCAAGCTCTCCTTCGAACGCACGTCATACACGCCCTCCGTGGCACTCTTTTGAAAGAGGACGCAGACCGTCTGGAGGATGATGGTGAGATCGGTGCGGATACCGGCGTTCTGGATGTAGACGAGGTCGTAGATGAGCTTGTCGTACGCCGTTGTATTGTATTTGCCGTAGACCTGCGCCAGTCCCGTAATGCCGGGTTTGACATTCATCCGATAGACGTATTCGGGGATCTCCCGTTTGAACTGTTCAATAAAGAACGGGCGCTCCGGACGCGGACCGACGATGCTCATATCCCCAACGAGGACATTCCAGATCTGCGGGAGCTCATCAAGGCGAACCGCGCGGAGGAACGCGCCAAGACGTGTGATGCGCGGGTCATTTTCCTGTGCGAGCATGGGACCGCTCACTTTCTCCGCATCGACGCACATCGTGCGGAACTTATACACCTTGAACGGCTTTTCATAGCGTCCCGCCCGCTCCTGACTGTAGAAGATCGGTCCCGGATCAAAAATCTTGATGGCAATTGCCGTCAAAATCATGATCGGGAGAGCCACGAGGAATCCTGCCAATGCAACCGTGATGTCCAAGATCCGCTTCAGGCTGCGCTGCTCCAAGGTCAGCCGAAGTCGCTCCGGGCGAAAGACGGGAATATCGTCAATCTTGTCCAGCGTCATTCCGCTGCAGAACACCTCGTATGCGTTTGGAATCAGGAGCGCCTGCTTTTCGTGCAGGTTACAGTAGTGTACGAGTTTCGCCTTGTCCTTGAGACGTATATCGGGGCAGATGACGAGGACATCCACCTGCTCCGCCGCAGACGCCCAGTCACTCCCCGCGAGATCCGTGCAGATGGAGCGAAGTTCCATCGCGAGCTGCGGCTGCTGCTTCATACGATGGTAGACGTGCTGACATTCTTCCTCGCTGCCGATCAGCATAACCCCATGAATTTCCTGATGCGCTCGGACATAGCGCCAAAGAAGATGCCGCCATGCCGCAAGCAGGACGAAGTCAATGCCCGCACACCACAGCAGCACACCACGGGACAGCGCAAACTCACGGATGAAAAAGGTCAGTGCCATCATGAGGACGAGCATTTGCACCATGCTGACCGCGACAGAGAGCAGGATCTCCGCGAAACGTTTGCGCTCGATCGTATAGAGTCCGTTGATGTTGAACAACAGACCCGTCAGTATGACCTGCACAGGGAGCATCCCCTGATACAGGTCGAAATTAATGATGAGACTGCCGCGCGCCAAGATGACCGTCGTAACAAAAAGGTACACCAAGACGGTAATCCCCATATCGCCGAGCAGCAGAGCCAGCTTCTGCGACATTGGAAAGTCCTTTTTCTCCATGGCGTCCCCCTTAGATTACTGATACTTTGCGGATAAATAATCTGCCATCCCCTTGAAATAATATCACGCTCTATGGTACATATTTGTTCTTGCACATACACAACAACTATCGTGATGTCTGCACAATATCACAATAGTCCTGTGCAAATTTTTGAAGCGCCGCCTCATTTCTTCTCTTCAAAACATCAACATCTTCATGCAGCGTCGGCTGCCGCCACAGTTCCCACATCTTCTTCGCCAGATCTTCAGCATCGTTTGGATGGAAAAACACGCCCTTTGACGGTGCTTGCTCTCTATGTACTTTCAGATCTGACAGCAGTATCGGTTTCCCCCGATATTTTGCCTCCTCTACCGTGGTACTCCACCCCTCAAAGAACGAGGGGTTGATGTACCCCAAAGAGCCCTCTGCCAGTGCCTGCACATCTGCATAGGGGATCATGCCCAAGATCAAATATCGGTCGCCGAGCTCGTGTGCCTCAACAAACGCCTCGATCTCAGCAAAGTACGCAGGCGCTCGATAGTCACTTGTATTCCCCGTGGACACGACGCGGACGAATTTCCCCTCTTCCTTCAGAAGGTGCAGTGCCTTTAGAACCACTTTATGATTTTTATGTTTCCAGTATTGATTCGGCAAAAAGAAATACTTCCCTGTAATGCCATATTTCTCCTCAACCGCATTCACCTGTTTGGGCAAATCGAAATCCAGAACGGGTGCAAAATGCAGGACACGTGCTTTTTCTTTGTACTGCGGATAATATTTTATAAAATCATCTTTCGCTGCCTCACTGCTGAGGATCACCTTGTCCATACACGCTGCAATGCGCTCAAATTTTGCGTCCAGAAACGAACGCTCTTCTTGTGAAAAAAACTCCGGCAGATACTTGTGTTGAAAGTCCGGAATCCACGCGATATTCTCTACTCCCGGACACCGAACAGAATCCGGCGCATGAGAGAGAACATCGACACCATGACGGCGAAGAAGCCGCGCCAGAAACCGGTCTTCATGAAAAAATTTCATCCACAGTTTTCGCACGAACCAAGGAAATGTCCATCGTGCAGGAAACGATATGTATACAAACTCGACAGTCCTTGAGAGATCACGAAACGCATCTATATCCTGCCCTTTCGGAAGAAACACCTTGACGCGAATATCATCCGATGCATACCGCGAAATCACAGTAAGGAGATTCCGATAGTAATTTACTCCACCAAGCCAGCTGTTCGATAGGTCAAGCACGAATGCCGCCGTTACCATACTCCCGATACCACCTTACATACGCTCTGATCCCCTGCGTCAAATCAACGGACGGGTGCCACCCCCAGCCGTTCATCGCAGCAGCGTCCGCCACATAATGATTCGGATTCCCTGCATTGACCTCTCCGCCGAAGGCCGGATGCCCCTGCGCCCCGTACGCTTCAAAAAGGATGTCCAGAACATCTTTGACCTGTACTGCATGACCCGTCCCCACATTGACCACAGGACACCGGGGCGACGCCTTCTCCCCTGCAATCAGAAACGCCTGCGCCACATCGGAAACATGAACCCAGTCCCGCGTCTCCTCACCGGTCCCCCAAAAGGTATTATCCCCCTGCGCCAGCTTGCTGCAGGCATCCCAAAGCAGCTGTTTTTTCAGACCATTCCCATAGACCGAAAACAAGCGAAGCACGGCAACATGAACACCGTATTGCTTCGCATACATCACGCACAGCTCCTCGACGATGCTTTTATGCACGCCATAGGGGGAAATCGGATTCGGGGTCATGTCCGTCGTCAGCGGAAGCGTCTCTTGATTGCCATAAATCGCCGCACTGGACGGATAGAGCAGTCGTGTCTGCGGGGAGCATGTGCGAATGTATTCGAGCACATAATGCGTCGTCCAGACGGTCCGCTCAAAATCCTTCATGGGATTGGACAGGGAAAAGCCGACCGAGCCGCTTCCCGCACAGTGAGCTATGATACTCACATGGGAGGCATAGCTTTGCAGCGAATCCATATCGACATCCGCACGATGCCACTCGTCAACGCCCCATTCCTTTGCCTCGGATGCACTCCATGAGCCATGCCCCAAACCGATGACATAAAATCCCGCCTGACCATATATTCTCGCCACATAGCGTCCAAGAAAGCCATGTGCGCCTGTAATCAATACGCGTTTCACCGTTTCCTCCACCATGTATCAGATATTAGGTCAAACGTTATCCCGTGATCTTTTCATAGTCCTGTGACAAAAGGGATTCTCTGTGCTTAAAGCGCATCAATATCCCACGAAAACGACTCAGAGAAAGACGTACTTTCCAAGATGGCAGCGGTTCCGATGAAAAAAGATGAATATTGCCGCAGCCGACATAATGGCGACGAAAACGTTCCGCAATCAGATGCATGGATCGCTCTGTATAAAATGCAATATGCTGCCCATGCAGCGTCACATAGTACCACCAATCCTTTATATGGGGCGGCGGATTTGAGATCAGCGTTGTCATGACAATGAGATTGTCACCAAGCGCCATCAGATTTTCTATTTCTTTCATCGGTTCGGCAAAATGCTCGAAAAGCTCAAATGCCGTGACAACATCGTAATGATCGTGCTGTTTTTCAAAACCTTTTGCAAATAGATTTTGACAATACCGGTCATACCATTCAAAGGGGATTCCGCTATCGCGCATCAGACGCGCAAATATGCCATACCCTCCCCCGTAATCTAAGAACGTCTCCGATTGCGGAAGGCAGATATTGATGATGGCTTCGATTCCGGGAAACAGAAACACATTTCTTGATAACAAACCGATGTCCGCATCACAGATGGCATCCGAATAGGCTTCGTCCAGCCAATACGGTTCTTCTGTCCGTACGAAACCGCAATGAGGACAATGATAATACTGTATGGTATATTTTTGCAGTATCGTCCCTGTTTCAAACGGCTGCATCTCCGTTGTACAAATCTCACATTGCATTGTCCCCAAAACGGCTCAGCCCCTCTCTATGATTGTTGTTCTGTTCACTCATTTTTCACGGCAGTATATCTATTCACTTGGTATTTTCTTAATGATACGCGCCGGATTTCCGCCAACAACAGCGCCAGATGGAACGTCTCTCGTCACAACAGCATGAGCAGCAATCACCGCCCCTTCTCCTATTGTCACACCTTTCATAATACATGAGCCGAATCCGATCCATACATCATCCTGAATACAAATCTCTTGACCTCTCAAATCAAAGCCTTCACGAAACCCCTCTTTTAAAATAGTTAAATAATGATTATGTCGCTCTCTCTTTTCTACCGGATGATCATTAGAATCGTGTATATCGACATTGTGCGAAATTAGCACACGATTTCCAATAGAGATCCCTTTTTCAGACCAAATTCTTGTTCCCTCACCAACATAACAATCATCACCAATTTGTATTTTTCCTCTATACGGAAAAACCATAAGCTCTCCACGAATATGAGTTCCGCACCCTATCAAAATATGCTCATTTTTATTGGACATATTTATTATGTTAGACTGTCGATGAAACTTCGTATTGCTACCGACAATACAATGTTTTTTTTGAATCTTATTATGAATACGTTCCCATAAATTCATCATACGGCATGAGAACAAAAAAACAATAGAGGATAGCATACATAATCACACCTTTTACATCAGCCATTCTTCAGCAGTGAAACACAATCCTTATCATACTCACCAAGAAAATCACGCCCTGACGTTAAACTATATTTACAACAGTTTCCGTATGCTGCTCTTCCCTTTTCTTGCCAATCGACGGAAAAAGCTCAGCTTCTGCTTCTCAAAAAAAAGACGATGCCTTTCCCTTGCAAGGGGTAGTTCTTGAAGTTCTAAAGGGAACTTTTGAATTGGATTTTGATTGACTTTAACATGATACAGTTCTGTATCACCACAATGCTCTCCCGATCCATCCATCCCGACATTAAGCGTAAGTGAGTTTCTTGGAACAAGGGTCAATCCCTTATTCCGAAAAACAGCAGCATACCAAAAGACAGCCCATGTGTATAGCGCCCCGCCCTCATTGGCAACGACTTGCTGCCAAACATCCACAGCGCCCTCCAGATTGAAGTGGTATATATCATCCTCTGTAAATTCTTGGATCAGCTTCTTCGGCACTCTCTCAAAAAGATCCCATGCAGCCTTCCACGTCCCCCAGCCCCAACAATACCCATAGTGCATGAAAAATGCTTCGGGTAACTCCGCCGTTACAAGCGGATACATATAACCAGAGATATTCATAACCTGCGGAGCGTCTTTATAGATTTCAAGCGCATCATTCATGTACTTCAGAAAATACTTTGAGGTAACAATATCATCCTCAAGAACGATGATCTTCCCATATTGATTGACAATCTGCGTCACACCATCCATGATATTGCGCGCAAGTCCCCAATTCTCCTCACGGAGAATGATATGGACTTCACGAAAGCCGTCAATCGTATGAAGATAGTCGCGCACCGCCTGCACAGCCGCAGCTGCCGCCTCCGTCTTTGGCGCATCGGAGTATATATAGAGCACACTTTCCTTTGCATAGAGATTCGCCCGAAGAGCCTCCACCGTCTGCCTTGTATGGTCAAGGCGGTTATAGGTAAAGAGTACGATCGGCGCAAGATTGTTCATATACTCCGCATGAGCATTCTCGTCATGATCCCATACCAAGTCGGCGTAGTTCAAATCAATCACCCATTCAATCAAAAGTCTGTCTGTACTGCATCGAAGTCACGCCAACCTGCATGGATGCAGTTCCATCCACATGGAGAGTTGGAGCAGCATCCATTGCTGCCAAACAGCGCCCCCGTCTCCCATAACCGCCTGTACGCCGTCAAAATCAAGGACATCGAAGATCTTTCTGTCTCGTTCGTGCAGGTAAAACGAGGTCATCTCCTTCACCTTGGGTTCCTGCAGCCATGTGCCAAACGGCGGTGAGAATCCATTTTTGGCAAATCCCTTTACCGCATCCGTCCAACGATCCCCCAAGGCTTTTCGCATGATGTACTTCGCGGACTTCTCGCGCACCTTCATCGAAAACGGCAGACGGATCGCAAACGTCGCCAGTTCAACATCACAGAACGGCGTCCTGCTCTCAAGAGAAACCGCCATCGTCGTTCGATCCGATTTGACGAACCCGTTGCCCGGAAGATAGTCGAGCAAGTCAATGCGGATTGCATCATCAAGCGCATTTCCTCCGAGAAGCCCCTCATATAGCCAATAATCATTACCAAGCGGCGGAAGGCGGAGTGCGTGCGCCTGTTCTTTGCTGAGCAGCCGAAACGCGCCCCGTGCGTAATCCGCAATATTCTGCGGAGCAGCCGCATAAATATCGAGCGCACGCATACGAATCTCTATATCGCGCATAGCAACTGTCTGCCCGTCCACAGCGTACAGTTTTTGCAGTTTTCTCTTTACACGCTGTGCAAAATAAGATGCCTGAAGCCGCCGTCGATATAACGGAACGGAAATGTTTTGCTCCGCAAAGCGCCGTGCATAGGCGAATGCGGAATATTTGGTATCGTAGCCCCCCAATATTTCATCACCGGCATCTCCCGTCAGAACAACCTTGGCGTACTTTCGTGCCTCCTTCGCAATCAGATAGGCAGGGATAGCGGCAGGATCGGCAAACGGCTCATCGAAGATTTCCTGCATCTTCATCAGCATTTCTGCCATATCAAAGTCAATATCGCGCACATCAATGTGATTCGTCCCATATCGTTCCGCCATCGTATGTGCAATCGGCGATTCATCAAGCCCTTCACGAAATGCAAACGAAATGGTCGTCAATTTCGGCACATAGTCCGATGCAACCGCAACAACAGAACCGGAATCCAGACCGCCGGAGAGAAACGCCCCCACGGGAACGTCCGCGACCAACTGCCGCCGAGCCGCCTGATGAAAAAGCCGTGTAAACTCCTCGACAGCCTCCTCCTCCCCAATTTTCACATTCGTTTCGGGAAGAGTCCAGTACGGTTCGATCTCGATACGCCCCGCATGATAACAAAGTGCATGGGCAGGGGGCAGCGTGAAGATATTTTTATAAATCGTAAGCGTCGGATAGATATACGAATAATGGAGATAATGCGAGACTGCCCGCATATCCAATACAGGATCAACGAGATTGCTTGCCAGGATCGACTTGATTTCCGAGGCGAAAATCATCTCCCCATTGCGCCCAATGGCATAGTAAAACGGCTTCTCACCAAATCGGTCACGCGCACAAAAAAGAAGTTGCTCCCGATCATCCCATAGAGCAAAAGCAAACATCCCCGGCAGACGCGAAAGCATCTGCATACCATATTTCTGATAAAGCGCAAGGAGAACCTCCGTATCCGAATTTGTACGAAAGGCCGCACCACCTGCAAAAAGCTCCTCGCGAATTTCGCGAAATCCGTAGATTTCCCCATTAAACACGACACCCACATCATTGCTCGCCGAAAGCATGGGCTGCCGTCCGGACACCATATCGACAATGCTAAGACGCACATGACCGATAGCACAGTTCGAGAAGGTATATACGCCCTGCTCGTCCGGTCCACGATGTCGGATCGTATCGAGCATCACATCGACACGCTCTTTCTCCGCATTTGCTCCGGGACATACGAACCCTGCAAATCCGCACATGCGCTCTCCCCCTATGACTGCCTAGTCTCTTCCAAAAATATCCCGTGTGTAGACTTTATCCCTGACATCCGACAACTCAGCCGACCAACGGTTCGCGACGATGACATCGCTGACCCGCTTAAACTCCTCAATGTCACGAAGAATCGGGCAATGAAACAGCGCTTCTTTCTCCGCCATCGGCTCATAGATAACAACCTGCGCCCCCTCTGCGCGAAGGCGCTTGATAATTCCTTGGATCGCTGAAGTACGGAAATTATCTGATCCGGCCTTCATCGTTAGGCGATAAATCCCTACCTTTTTCGGATCACGCGCAAGAACCATCTCCGTGATATGATCCTTGCGTGTATGATTTGCCTGCACAATCGCCGTGATAAGATTTTGCGGAACATCTTTATAATTCGCCAAAAGCTGCTTTGTATCCTTCGGCAGACAATATCCCCCATAGCCAAAGGATGGATTGTTGTAATCCTGACCTATACGTGGGTCAAGACAGACCCCTCTGATAATCTGCGCACTGTCCAGTCCGCGAAGCTCCGCATAGCTGTCCAGTTCGTTAAAATACGCAACACGAAGTGCTAGATAGGTATTGGCAAAAAGCTTGACCGCTTCCGCCTCTGTAGACTCCATGAAAAGGACAGGAACATCCTTCGCTGCCGCTGCTGTGACGAGAAGATCTGCAAATTGCTGTGCCGCCTTCGTCTTTGCACCGACAATAATGCGCGACGGATAAAGATTATCATAAAGAGCCTTCCCTTCGCGCAAAAATTCTGGTGCAAAGAAGATATTCTCCAACGAATAGTATTTCTGTATGGACTTTGTATATCCTACAGGAATCGTCGACTTGATGACAATATTCGCCGTAGGATTGAGCTTTATGATTTTGTCAAGCACATCTTCGATGGATGACGTATCAAAAAAATTGCGCTTCGCGTCATAATCCGTCGGCGTAGCAATAATAATATATCCCGCACCACAAAATGCCTCCGCTGCATTTGTCGTCGCACGAAACGAAAGGGTATCCTTCTGAAGGTACTCCTCAATGTCAGCATCCACAACAGGAGAGCGCCCGCTGTTCAGTCGGTCTACTTTCTCCTGGACAATATCATAGGCATATACATCATGATGCTGCGCCAACAGAAGACCATTTGCAAGACCTACATAGCCGGTACCTGCGATTGCTATTTTCACGGCACTGCCCTCTCTCATATTCAACATCTAGGAATCACTGATAAAATGAAGGCCGTCAGATTGGCACAGATTTTTCCCTGTCAAAGAAATAAACCGAACGCACAGCAGGGCTATGTGGAGAATTTGTCGACATAGGCAGGGCGAAAAAGATGTGCTAAGACGGCGCGGCTGAATTTATCAGTGCTGCCTTTATCGTGTAATCCAATCTTTCTGTGCCAAACAAAAACCTTTTTTATTTCGATAATATTCTTTCGGTGCTATAACCACGGTATCGCTCCGTTCATCCCCACTTATAGCGAGGTCAGAAATTTCCATGATTTTGATGTCAGGATACACACGCCTTTATGTGCAACACCCGGATACATTCCCTTAACAAATTCTATATGATGTTCATGAAGTATCTTTTCTGTATCCTTAATGGTATTTAGAGTATACTCTCCCTGTCCGTAATCATCAAAAATAATGGCAAAATCAGCCTCAAGACAGCTAGGAATACAGGATAAAATATCCCGACGCCCCCAATGTTCACCGGCCCCCAATGGGCCATCAATGGAAAGCACATGGAATCTCATGTTCAGAGATTCCATCATACCTTGAAACCCATCGTATACTTTAAACAGTTCCCCTTCTTTTTCAACATCGATCAAAGGCAGTGTAACAATCTGTGTGTTTTGACATAAAGGCTTATTCCTCCGAAAGAAGAACTGTACCCATTCATCATCATGTTCTACAACAACATGATCAATATGTTCTGACGCATTACAGTGCATAGCGTATTGCCCAATAATCTTGGTGCTTTGTCCAAGTCCCAATTCAAGAATATGGGTCGGTCTTATATCATCTAAAATACGGTATAGCACATAGAGGTAGTTGTACCCAACGGCCCATCGCCCGGGGGATATAGACTTATCCTCCAACCATGCGCTGTTTTGAATTGTACTGTTATAAATCTGCGCCCAATACAACTCATCCAGAATGGTAAAATCCGCTGCAAATATTCTATGTCGGAATCTTTTCAGTTTCTCCTTTATCCCCATGCTCAATCCTCCACGTTTATTTTACTGCCAGAGCTTCATGAATAAAGCTCACGTGCTGTGCCATTCTCAAACATCACCTTGAAGTCACAGGCTTCCAATGTACTGACGCGATGTGCAATCGCAACAATCGTAATCTTTCCCTTGAACTTCAGTATCGTATGCGTAATGCTCTTTTCCGTCTCAGTATCAAGCGCAGAGGTCGCCTCATCGAGGATCAGCACCTCCGGCTGCTGATAGAGTGCCCGCGCGATGCCGATACGCTGCCGCTGTCCGCCGGAGAGCTTCACCCCGCGCTCGCCGACCATGGTATCAAGCCCCTGCTCCTGCGCGTTCACAAACGCATCCAGTTCTGCCATGGCGAGCGCTCTATGGACACGATCCTCGTCAATTTCGTCGGGTGATTCTCCCAATGCCACGTTCTCGCGAATGGTCGCATCGGTCAGATAGATGGACTGCGGAACGTAGGCGATATTCGCCTGCCATGCGCGAAGTTCATGCCGAATATCTATCCCGTCAACGGTGATCCTGCCGCGTGTCGGGACGAAAAGCCCCAGAAGAATATCGACAAATGTGGTTTTACCCGCGCCCGATGGCCCCAAAACACCGACAAAACTTCCTTTCGGAATGGAAAAGCTGACATCCGTAAGCACTTCCTCTGATGTTCCGGGATAATAAAATCCCAAATGTTCCACGCAAATTGTGTTGGTAAAAGGAAGCGGGGGCGGAGTATCCGCCAGTTTCAGATCTCGGCGATGATATTTACGCGATTTGAGTGCGAGAAGCTCACGGTAGAGCTCATCAAACAGCGGCATATGGAATTTGATGCCATTGGAAAGCGTTACAATGCGGTTTGCACTTGGCATCAACCGAAATGCCGCGAGAGCAAGAACCCCGAGCAGGGGAACGATCTCCATCGGCGTGTTCCCAAATGCCACTTTTTCAATGATGAGGAGAAGCAACGCACACACGATGAGCGTTTCAATAATGATGCGCGGCAACTGATTCAAAAACATAAACTTCTGATTCGCCAGGCCAAATCTTTCATAATTTTTCGCAAACTCTTGGAGAAATGCCTGTTCCTTACGCATAACCTTCGTTTCTTTGATTGCCCCCAGGCTCTGATTCACTGATTGAATATAGGCCGCGACATATGTATTCTGTATCTGAGCAGTCTCATCAATCTTGCGACGAAACGATCGAAGAATCGCATAGATCATCCCCCCCATAACACCGGCCACAATGATCGCAGTAAAGGGATCCGCAAAGATAAGCATTCCCCAAATGGTCAACGCTGTAACAATCTCTGTCAGAAGCTGAAATGTCGGCACCAATATATTGGAGAAAATAACCACACCACCACTGTTGACATTACGCAAAAGGGTTGCCGTATTATGATTCAGATGAAAGAGATAGGGCTTGGAAAGATAGCTCGCCATGAGCTCCTTGGAAAACTGGATCTGATTCGAGATGGAAAAGTTGATCTGCAAGCGCAGCTGCCATGCGAGGTAGAGATTTTTGAGGATATAGAGCAGGATAAGGAGGATCGAGAGCCCAATGATCAGCTGCGTATGCGTTGTGATTCCGATCTTCACCGCATATCCTGCAATCTCCGTATGCTCTGCAAGAAATTCCGGTTGCCCCATGAGCGAGATGAGGGGGAGAATCGTTCCGATGCCGACTGCTTCGAGAACGGCACCAACCATCATCACGGCTACAAGAAAGGCACAGTAGCGCAGTTCCTTCGGGGTAAAGATCGAAAAGATTTTCAGAAACAATTTCATCCAGAAAAAGCTCCCTCATTCCATGCAGAATCACATAACGTGCACAAATTGCAGACACGACAAAAAACTACCCAATATACAATAGTATAGGTGCATACAGATACTCTGTCAATATATGCTTTAACACCATCGCAGCAAAGCACTTTTTTCGCATGGCAGAGGCGTTCATCGCTCCGTCCGCATCGGATTGTTCAAAAAATCTGCGTATGCAAGTCGAAGAAGATCTCTCCTTATGGATGTGCCGTTTTCTCCTCCCCCGCGCCCTTCATCTCCTCCCGATCGCGATAGATGTCGGTGATGACGATCTTGACGATGACGATGAAGGGGACGGCGAGGAACATGCCCGCCGCGCCGAGGATCTCGCCGCCGAAGACGACACCGAGGATGACGGCGACGGGGTGGAGGTGGAGACTTTTACCGACGAGGGCGGGATAGACGATGTTGTGGTTCACCTGCGTGAGTGCGACGTAGAAGAACGCGGTCTGCACGGTGAGCTCCCGCACCGCTGCGGCGGTCATGAGCGTGCCGAGGGTCGAGGCGACGGTAGGGCCGAGCACGGGGACAAACTCGCTGATGCCCGAGAGCAGGGCAAAGACCGAGGCGTACGGCAGTCCCATCAGTTTGAAATAGGCGAAGACGACCACACCTGTGATGGCGCACATGACGATCTGACTGCAAATGTAGGCACGCAGTGCCGCAAGCAGTGTGTCAAAGAGACGCAGGACGCGCTCCCGTGCCGTATGCGGAAAGAGATCGGCGAGCCAATGTTTGATGCGTACACCGTCCTTCAGAAGATAGAACGATACAAAGATGATAATAACAAAGTCCATCACCTTCCCGAATGCGACAAGCAGGAAGGAGAGTGAGGCACGCACGACCTCCGTGCCGACGCTGCGAAGGCGGTCGAGGATGTTCACAAACTCATCTTGGATGAAGTCGGTGTCCGAGAGAACGGGAAGCTGCTGCAGACTCTGACCGATGGTCGGCAGCTCCGCAACGAACCGCTGGAAGGACGGAAGGACGGAGCGCGAGATGATGCTCGCGAGTGCCGCGAGCACGAGGATGAAGGCGATGATGGCGATTGCCGACGCAATCGAGCGCGGCATCCGTCGCACCTCCATGAAGTCCACGGCGGGCTTTAGGAGGAGCTGTAGGAGCAGCGATAGGAAGATGATGAATGCAAAATCCTGATAGAACCAGAACATCGAGAGCAGGAGCGTAAACGTTACGGCAAGGATGATGGACGTGCGATAGCTTTCGAGATTCATAGACACCTCCTTTCTGCGAGCGGTACAGACTCATGATAACATATTCACCGTGCGCCGTCTATCATACTTCGATCTCATGGAATCTATTGACCGAAAACACGCTCTGACGTATACTTTTGATAGGGAGGTGTTCGCTATGAAACACTACTACAGCACGATCGACGGTATTGTCACGACGTTTTCGGATATTCACTGCTCCGCCGCAAAGGGCGAGAGTATTCTCGTACATATGGAGCGTGCGCAGGAGCACGGATTTGACATGGCTGAATTCCTGCTTCCGAGCATTGTCTGCACGAAGTACAGCGGCTTCACCGAGGACGAGCGTACGAAGCTAACCGAATTTGTACGGAATAACAGTGCGCTGATCTGGGAGATTGCACGGGAGGATGGTGAGCTCGTTGCCGACGTGGGGTGATTTGTTCGGTTATCGTATCTTTTTCTGGTCACACGAGGAAAACGAACCTGTCCACGTTCATGTGTGCAAGGGCGCGCCGTCTCCGAATGCAACGAAAATATGGATTCCGGCGGACGGCAATCCCGTCGTCGCTCACAATCATGGCAACATCCCCGCAAAGGATCTGAACCGACTGCTCAAAGGTATCTCGGCAAACAAAGAAAGCATTGTATTCGCTTGGTATCAACATTTTGGACGTATATAAGCGGAGCTTCATAAAGAACAAAAACGCCCCAGCCAATGCGGTTGGGGCGTTTCCATTGCAAATCTTACGCTCCGGGTGTTGGAGCTTTTGCTGCCTGCAGACGCGCCATGGCGCGCTTGAGGGCGAGGGTGGCACGCTGTTCGTCGATGATGCCGCCCTGTGTATCGGGGCTCTCGCGCAGGAGCTGCAGTCGCTCCTGTGCGCGCTCGTAGGCACGCTGCGCGCGGTTGATGTCGATGTCGATCGGCTCTTCCGCAGCGGTTGCGAGAACGGTGATCTTCTCGGGTGTGACCTCCATGAAGCCGCCCGCCACAGCGATGAGCTGTTCCTTGGCGTCGACATGAATCTTCATGGCATGCGGCTGAAGTCCCGTGACGAGGGGGATGTGCTTCGGCAGGATGCCGATCTCGCCGCCCGTGGAGCGGGCGATGAGCATGTCGATATCGGCGGCGTAGACCATGCGGTCGGGAGATACGATCTCCAGCTTGATGGTCGCCATCCGTTACTCCTCCTCTTTGAGCTTCTTCGCCTTTTCGATCGCCTCTTCGATGCCGCCGACCATGTAGAAGGCAGCCTCGGGGAGTTCGTCGTACTTGCCGTCGAGGATTTCGCGGAAGCCGCGGATCGTGTCCTTGAGCGCAACGTACTTGCCCGGCGAGCCGGTGAAGACCTCCGCGACCGCGAACGGCTGCGAGAGGAAACGCTGGATCTTACGCGCACGCGAGACGGTCAGCTTGTCCTCGTCGGAGAGTTCCTCCATGCCGAGGATGGCGATGATGTCCTGCAGCTCCTTGTACTTCTGGAGCACCGCCTGCACGCCGCGTGCGACCTCATAGTGCTCCTGCCCAATAACGTGCGGGTCGAGGATACGCGAGGTGGAGTCGAGCGGATCGACGGCGGGGTAGATGCCGAGCTCGGCGATCTGACGCGAGAGAACCGTGGTCGCATCGAGATGCGTAAAGGTTGCCGCCGGCGCGGGGTCGGTCAGGTCGTCCGCAGGGACATAGACCGCCTGCACGGACGTGATCGAGCCCTTCTTTGTGGTCGTGATACGCTCCTGCAGTGCGCCGACGTCGGTCGTCAGCGTCGGCTGGTAGCCAACGGCGGACGGCATACGTCCGAGCAGAGCCGAAACCTCGGAACCTGCCTGGATGAAACGGAAGATGTTGTCAACGAACAGAAGCACGTCCTGCCCCTGCACGTCGCGGAAATACTCTGCCATCGTCAGACCCGTCAGAGCCACGCGCATACGCGCTCCGGGCGGCTCGTTCATCTGGCCGTAGACGAGCGCGGTCTTGTCGATAACGCCCGACTCCGTCATCTCCGACCAGAGGTCGTTGCCCTCACGCGTACGCTCGCCGACGCCGGCGAAAACGGAGTAGCCGCCGTGCTCGGTCGCGATGTTGTGAATGAGCTCCATGATGAGAACGGTCTTGCCAACACCTGCGCCGCCGAAAAGTCCGACCTTGCCGCCGCGCGAGTACGGCGCGATGAGATCCACGACCTTGATGCCCGTCTCAAGGATCTGCGTCGATGTCTCCTGATCGTCGAACTTCGGCGCGGGGCGGTGGATCGGCCAGCTCTCCTTGTTGCCGACGGGGTCGGGATTGTGGTCAACGGTCTCGCCGAGCACGTTGAAGACGCGTCCGAGGGTCGCCTCGCCGACGGGCACCTTGATCGGTGCGCCCGTGTCGTCTGCCTCCATGCCGCGCATCAGGCCGTCGGTGGAGCTCATGGCGATGCAGCGCGTGACGCTGTCGCCGAGATGCTGCATGACCTCGACCGTGAGATTGATCTCTTTGTCGGCAGCCTTGCCCGTGACCTTGATGGCGTTCAGAATCTCCGGCAGTTCGCCCGCCGGAAACTCAATATCTACGACAGGTCCGATGACCTGTACGACTTTACCTTTTGCCAATGGAAAACCTCCTTACCTCCATGTACCCATTGTGCATGGATGTCACTTGAGTGCCTCGGCGCCGCCGACAATCTCGTTGATCTCGTTCGTGATGCCCGCCTGACGTACCTTGTTGTAGAAGAGGTCGAGCTTCCCGATGAGTTCGCCTGCGTTGTCGGTCGCGTTGCTCATTGCGTTCATGCGTGAACTCAGTTCGCTCGCCGCCGACTGGAGGAGCGCCGCATAGATGGTGGTGAACAGGTACTGCGGCAGCAGTGCCCCGAGCACCTCCTCGGCATTCGGCTCATAGATGTACTGTGCCTGCTTGTGCGCCGCACTTTCGCCCTCCGCCTCAAACGGCAGGAGCTTTACGATCTCGGGAACGCAGGTGATCGCCGAGACAAAGCGCGTATAGACCATGTAGACTTCCTGCACACCGCCCGCCTCGAACGCGGCGATGAGCTGCGCCGCGAGCTTCTGCGCGTGGCGTGCCTTCGGACGCTCGCTGATGCCGACGCGCTCGTGCACAATGTCAAAGCCGCGATTCTTGAAGAAATCACGCGCCTTGCGCCCGACCGCGACGATCTGCGTGTTCGCCTTGTCCTCGACAAGCGTCATCGCCGTCTTGAGGGCATTGCTGGAATACGCGCCCGCAAGGCCTTTGTCCGCCGCCATCACAAGGATGAGGCGTTTGCCGCCCGTGTGCTGCTCAAGCAGTGGGTGCGAGACACCGCTTGCCGCCGCCGCGACGCTCCGAATGACCGCAGCGGTCTTTTCGGCATAGGGACGGTTGCTGTTTGCAGCCTCCTTGGCACGGCGCAGACGCGAGGTCGCGACCATGTCCATGGCGTTTGTGATCTGCTGGATGCTCTTGACGCTGCGGATGCGCCGGCGGATGTCCTGTAAATTTGCCATATACAGTCACCTCTCCCCTTACGCTTCTTTGTAGGAGATGGTGTCCTTGAACTCCGCAATCGCCGCCGTGATGTCCGCCTCAAGCGCATCGTCGAGCTTCTGCTTCGACGTGATCGCCGACGCGATCTCGGGATGCGAGGAACGCATGAACTTGAGGAAGTCCGTGTGGAACGTGACAACCTTGTTCACGGGGATGTCCGTGAGGTGTCCGCGCACCGCCGTAAAGATGACAAGCACCTGCTCGGCAACGGAGAGCGGGCTGTACTGCGCCTGCTTCAGCGTCTCGACCATGCGTGCACCGCGGTCGAGCTGCGCCTTCGTCGCCTTGTCGAGGTCGGAGCCGAACTGGGCAAATGCCGCGAGCTCGCGGTACTGCGCGAGATCCAGACGCATCGTGCCCGCGACCTGCTTCATCGCCTTGATCTGTGCGGAGCCACCGACACGGGAGACCGAGAGACCGACGCTGATCGCCGGGCGGATGCCCGAGTAGAACGAGTCGGTGTCCAACATGATCTGACCGTCGGTGATCGAGATGACGTTCGTCGGGATGTATGCCGAAAGGTCGCCCGCGAGCGTTTCGATGATCGGCAGCGCCGTGATGGAGCCTGCGCCGAGTGCGTCGGAGAGCTTTGCCGCGCGCTCAAGGAGGCGGGAGTGTAAGTAGAACACGTCGCCCGGGTATGCCTCGCGTCCGGGCGGACGGCGCAGAAGCAGCGACATCGCGCGATATGCAGCCGCGTGCTTGGAGAGGTCGTCGTAGACGCAGAGCGCATGACCGCCCTTGTACATGAAGTACTCCGCCATCGCAACTCCCGCATACGGAGCGAGGTACTGGAGCGGTGCGGAATCCGCAGCCGTCGCCGCGACAACGATCGTGTACGCCATCGCGCCGCCGTCCTCAAGCGTCTTGACGACGCGCGCGACGGTCGATGCCTTCTGACCGATGGCGACGTAGACGCAGATACAGTTCTGCCCCTTCTGATTCAGAATCGTATCGACGGCGATTGCCGTCTTGCCCGTGCCGCGGTCGCCGATGATGAGCTCGCGCTGTCCGCGTCCGATCGGGACGAGCGCATCGATTGCCTTCAGACCCGTCTGCAGCGGCTCGTGGACGCTCTTGCGATCCGCGATGCCCGGTGCCGGCGACTCGACCGGACGGAACTCCTTCGTGTCGATGGGGCCCTTGCCGTCGATCGGACGACCGAGCGCGTCCACGACGCGGCCGATCATCGCCTCGCCGACGGGCACCTGCATGATGCGACCCGTGCGCTTCACGGTGTCGCCTTCCTTGATGACCGTATCGCCGCCGAGCAGAACCGCGCCAACGCTCTCCTGCTCAAGGTTCAGCACGAGCCCGTAGACCTCGTTGCCGAAGTCCAGCAGCTCGCCCGCCATCGCCTTGTCCAGCCCGTAGATATGCGCAATACCGTCGCCGACCTCAAGAACCGTGCCGACATCGTTCACATTCAGATCGACATCATAGTTCTTGATTCGTTCCTTGATTATGGAAGTAATCTCTTCCGGATTCATTTTCATATTTCGCTGTCACCCCGCTAGTTCGCCATTAACTCTGCCGTCATTGCTGCGAGACGTCCCTTGATGCTGCCGTCGATGCGGCGGTCGCCGATGCGCACCACCACGCCGCCGATGAGCGAGGGGTCGCGGTGCTCGCGCAGCGTTACCTGCTTGCCCGTGATGCGCTCAAGTTTCTCCGTCAGCTCCTTCAGCTGCGCGGGCGCGAGCGCGTCCACCGTCGTGACATCCGCCACGGCGATGCCGAGTTTCTCGTTCGAGAGCTGACCGAAGATCGCGTGGATCGCGTCGAACACCATCATGCGCCGCTTGTCGATGAGCAAGAGGAGGAAGTTCAGCATCGTATCGCGCACGCCGCCCTCGAACACCTCCTTCAGGAGGGACTTCTTGTCCTCCGGCCGGATGTTCGGGTTGCAGAGATACGCCTTCAGCTCCGGGCAGTCCTGATAGAGGTGCTGCACCTTCGCGAGATCCGCGCCGTACTCCTTGAGTGCGTGCTCCTCACAGGCAAGCTCGAAAATCGCGCGTGCGTACTTGCGTGCAAGTTCCATGTTCAGCATGGCGCATCACCGATCTTTTTTGCGTCGAGCTTCTTGATAAACTCGCCGATGATGGCATCGTTGTCCTTCGCCTCCAGATTCTTCCGGATGATCTTGCCCGCCGCTGCGAGCGACAGGGTGACAACCTCCGCCTTCAGCTGTTCAACGGCATGGGCGCGTTCGCGCTCCATCTGCAGCTCGTTCGCCTTCTTCATCTGTTCGATCTCGCGCTTCGTCGCCTGGATGCTCGCCTCGCGTTCCTCGCTCGCACGCTTCTCCGCCTGATCGACAATTTCCTGTGCCTTCGTACGTGCGGCGGCAAGCTGCGCCTTGTACTCACTGAGCGTCGCCTCGGCAGCGGCCGCATCCGCGTCCGCCTTTTCGATGCTCTCGGCGATCTTAGCTCTGCGCTCATCCATCATGCGGACGATCGGCTTGTACGCCACCGCGCGCAGGAGTGCAACGAGAATCAGGAAGTTGATGATTTGGACAGGCAGCGTCCCGTTGAGATCAATCAGCCCTTGCGTAATTTCGCTCAATTCCTATGCCCCCTTTGCAAAATCCATGCAATTCATACTTCTTAGTGAATCAGCGGATTTGCATAGAGCATGATGATACCGAAAACGACGCCGATGATGGCAAGCGCCTCGATCAGACCGACCGAGATCAGCGTACGCGTAAAGAGAACGCCGCCCGCCTCCGGCTGACGTGCCAGACCCTCGATGAAGCGGCCCGTAACAAGACCGTCACCGATGCCCGCGCCGATTGCGGCAAGACCAAAGCAGAGACCCGCACCGATAAGAGCGCCTGCGACCATGATTGCGTTTTCCATGAAGAAATCCTCCTTAAACAGTTGAACAAAGTCTTAGATGATGTGCATATTGCACGTGAAACCGGATTAGTGATCCTCTGTCTTGATCGCTGCGCCAATATAAGCCGTCGAGAGCATCGTAAAGACAAGCGCCTGCACAATGCCGACGAACACACTGAACGCGAGCCAGATCACCGAAGGGATGGTGGAGCCATTCCCGAGAAGCTGCAGCAGGATGTGAATGAGAATCTCACCCGCCAAGATGTTGCCGAATAGACGAAACGACAGCGTGATCGGTTTCGCAACCTCCTCGACAATGTTGATGATGATGAACGGTGCGACCGGCTGGAAGAAATGCGCCACATAGTGCATCCCCTTCACCGCAAGTCCCAGGACGTGCATCATGACGATGACCAGCAGAGCCAGTCCCAGTGTGGTGTTCAGATCGTTTGTCGGCGATGCCATCGTCGGAATCAGACCGATCCAATTCGACACGAGCAGGAACAGGAACAGCGACACGATGAACGTGGACAGGAATCCACGCCCGCGCGGCCCCATGTTCTCCTCGACCTGGTCATGAAGCGCCTCGATCACCGTCTCCATCATCATCTGCCAGTTCGACGTCGGCACAACCCTGAGATTGCGCGTCGCGAGCCAACCGATGAAGAGGACGACGACCATCGAGATCCACGTCATCACCAGCGTCTGCGAATTGAAGGTAAATCCGGCGATCTGCACTGCCTCGCGAACACCGATTTCGTGCATAACCTCTACCTCCCTCGGGGGGATCTCCCCCAGTTACCTACCGAGACTCCCGAGAGTCCCGTCTATCGGCGCGTATCGTCCGCACGATCAGCTGCACCATCATAATCGTGTGCGTAAGGAGGAATCCCCCCACCGCAGCGAAGAAATAGTGTACGCCCGCCGTCGTCGCCGCCCAGAGGACTGCCCCGATCAGCACGAGCATCAGCAAGAGCCCCACCTGCACCTGCGACGTTCCCGCCGCACCCAGACGCGCCGCACGCATCACGCGCTGCGCCATCTGTGCAAAGTAGAGCGCCGCCGCCCCCGTGCCCGCGAGCATCGCACCAACGAGCCGCAGTTCCCCCATGAGGAGAAGCGTGCCGCAGCCCACGAGTGCCGCCGCCGCAAACGAGAGGACGATCTGCCTCCGATACGCCGATAAAACCTGCCTCATATTCCTCCTCCGACCGTACCGCAATGCAGCGAATTTCTTAAAAAACGCAAGAAAACCGCCCCCACATTCCGCTTGGATTGCAGAGCCGCACACCGCGTACCGCCTTCGTTGAATATCAATACCTCAATGACATTCGACAGAAAAAACGTTTCTCCTTCCACAATTGTATCCATTTGTAGAAAATTTCACAAATTTCTCCGTCAATATCATAAGGTGCGGCTATATTCACACAATGATGTAATACATAGCCCTTATTGTCTATTATACGGGCTTCCCCTCTTTTTCGCAACATCCTTTTAATAGTTCTTTTCAATTTAATATTGTAATGTGAGATCGCCTTTGCTACAATGGGCGAAATATAGAGGACGCGCCTGTCGAATCGCAGGCGAGCCATGACCAACACAGCAAATACAGCCGAAAGGAGCGCATATTATGACCATCGAGGGAGCTGTCATCATCGAGCAGGGCGTGACCTTCGCCGTCATCCACGTTGCGCCCGAGGTCACGCGCTACACCGTGAAATCGACGCAGACCCGCCGCGCCCTGATGCGCTTCTTCCCCGGGATGCCGATCATCCTCATGAGCCTCACCCATGACGGCAAGCCGCAGTACTACGGACGCAAGGACATCGTGGATTTTTTGAGCGGCTTGCGGATCAACCAGATCCCGTGGAAGAAATATCATATTGTGTGAAAGAACGGAGCCTTCCGCATGGCAAGCACTCCGCTCTTATTCATAATGCCCCTTGCAGGCAGCGATATAGATATTCTTCTCGTCAAACGTGTAGATGAGGCGATCCACCTGCGTGATGCGGCGGCTCCAATAGCCCGATAGATCATGCCGCAGGGGTTCGGGCTTGCCGATGCCCTCGTGTCCGTTCCGCTCAATATCCTTCAGCAGTTCGTTGATCTTACGCGCCGTCTTGCGATCCTCCTGCACCCACGCCATGAAGTCCCGCCATGCATTCTCCGAGAACACCTTATTCATCGAGAAGCCGCGCCAATTCTTCCGATGACTTCTCTGTCACACATCCTGCACGCAGCTGCGCAATCCCCTCGACGATGTGGGCATAGTTGTGCCGATCACTCATCAGAAAGACATTCTCCACCAGATTGTTATAGTTTTCAAAGCTCATCAGCACAACATTCTCCTCATTGCGCCGTGTCACGATGATTGTCTCCGCATCGCGCGTTGCCGCATCACAATAGGACTTCAAATTGCTCCGCAGTGTCGAAAAATTCACCGCCACCATACGATCACATCCTCTCAGTTCTATTGTACCAAAACTCGTACAAAAAGCAAGAAAAAAGAGCAGCCGCCAAAGCGACTGCTCTTTTTCCTGCCGGAGAAGCAATATCACGCGAACGTTACAACGTCCTCCGCCTCGGTCTCGTCGGGGTAGACGGGGGCGACGGACGGAGATGCAGCGGACGCTGCCGCCTCATCGACGGTGTCCGTCGTGAGGTGTTCCTGCTCCGCCTTTGCCTCCTGTACGGGCGCGTAGGCGCTTACCACCGTCTCCGTGAGGGTTGCCTTCTCCGCGTCGGAGAGCGCGGCCGAGGCGGCGATCTGCTCCACGAGCCCCACGACGACGCCCGCCGTCTGCCGACGCGACGTACCGACCTTCTCATTGAGCTGTGCGACGGTCTTTACGAGTGCCTCGGCACGCTGCTCCTGCGTCGGTGCCGCAAGAGCCTCCTGTGCCTTTGCCTTGCCCGTCGCGATGTTCTCCTTGTCCTGTTCGGAGAGGTTCGTCTCCGCAGGTGCGATTGTGTCGGGAACGGAGGGCGGGACGGGCTTCTCGGGGGTGGGCGGGACATCCGCCGCGCCCTTTACGGTAAAGCCCTCAGCATCTATGGTATTGTGGTGCTTTACCGTGGAATCCCCATCTTTTATGAGGGACAGCTGAGAACCGTCCGTCCGCGTGACATCAGCCGCGATCAACTCATCACTTGCCTTGACTTCGCTATGACCATAGACCTCTGCACCACCTGCGGCAAGAGTTACATTATGCCCCGTCACTTTCGATCCCCACATGGAAACAATGTTATTCTTCGTCACATTCCCCTTCAATACGCCGCCCTCATGCGAGAAACTGGTACCCGTCAGAAGATAAACCCCTCCATCCGCCGTCAGTTGCGTCCCGTTCACAAACTGTGCTTTTCCATTAATAGGAATCACAGCTCCCGACGAAACCGTTGTATGGTCAAGATAAAGGACGTTATCCTTAGTTGTCGAGGCACGCATATTGCTGCCACTCAGGATGAAGCTGGCTGCCGCCACAAGTTTAGTATCTCTCGTCGCCTGAATCTGTCCGTTCTTCAGTACAACATTTCCGCCGACGAGATAGACATCCTTGCTGCCAGTGATCTGTGCGCCGTCCGCACTGAGGGCATTGCCCGCGCTCGCCGTGACTGTCACGCCGCTGTCCGTGCTCACGATGCGCTGTGCCGCTGCCGCATTCACATAGCCTGCGCCCTCGATGCGTGCGCCGTCAAGGTTCACGGTCGAACCGAGGAGTGCCACGGGATCGTTCTCGGTCTTGCCGAGGTTCTCGCTCTTGCCGTGGAACGCGAGATCGTTGCCCTTGTTGTGGGTATAGGTACGCGTTTTCCCGTCGCTGCTCACCTGCTCGCTGCCCGCAACGATGTCGAGACCTTTCTCATTCGCCGGATCTTGTGCCGCAAAGGTGATGCCGCTCTCCACCGTCACCTTGCCGCCGCGCACATCAACCGACTTCGCCTTGTATGTGCCCGTGCCGGCAAAGGTCACCTGCTGGTCGGCGGCAGTGGTAATCGTGCGTGCCTCACCGCCCTGCTCACGGTAGCTGCCCGTCGAAACATGAATTTTACGCGCGACATCCAATGCTGTATTCGTGAGTGTCACCGTGCCGCCAAGCATCTGAACGGACGCATCGGACTGAATATTTGCCCCATTCGCACTGAGTGTATTCGTCTTCGTCGCGTTTGCTGTGACGTGAGACTTCGCATCCAACTCGTTGACTGCACCGATGTTGACATTCCCCACACGACCGGTCTGCCCAATCTGTGCATCGTCCAGATTGACCGTATTGCCGAGGAGAATCACGTCCGTATCCGCCTTTTTGGCGAAGTCGTCCACCTTGCCATGGAACGCGAGGTCATTGCCCGCTGCGGTCGTATAACGATCCTGCTCATGGTAGACATTGCCTGCAACAACCTCGAAATTCCCTGCCTCGGACAGCTTGCCAAACGTCACATTGCTATCCACCGTCACCTTGCCGCCGTGGATGCCGACCTCATCCGCCTTCAGCTGACTGTTCGAGATCGTCACCGTGCGGTCGGGCGCGGTCAGCGTCTCGGTCCGCTTGCCGTCGCCGACCGTGCTGATACTTGCGATACCGTCGATCGCGAGATCATCCACAGAGATTTTGCTATTCTTGAGCGTGGCGACCCCGCCGCCGAGGCTGAGCGACTCGCCGTCCGCCGTGATATTGTCCGCCGTGACCTTGTTATCCTTCGTCGTCTCGGACGTAAAGCGGTGTTTGCTGCGGTCTGCACTGCGCTCATCCGACTGAACCTTCGAGGCGGCATAGATGGTGGTCTCCAGACGGTCGCCGCTCGTGCGCACGTCGTGGAACTTCGCACCCGTCGCCGTTGCCGTCGCGCCGCCGATCTCGACGAGGTTCTTGTCGCCGCCCTTCATGTTGACCGTGCCGTTAAAGACGACATCGTTGCCCGCATTGTGCGTGATGTTCTCCGTCAGCATCCGGTCGCCGTCAAACGTCCACTCCGCACGGTCTGCTGCGAGCACCTGTAGCATGGTCTTCGTCGACGTATCCCCCGCCGTGCCGAGGTCAAAGACCACGCCGTCCGCGACGTTCACCTTCCTGCCGATGAGGTTCACCTCATTACCGACAAAGTGTCCGCCCGTGACGTTGAGGAGGCCTTCGCCATCCGCCTTCAGAATGCGCTCCGTATCCGTCGCCTTCTCCGCGCTGAGTGCGGAGAGGGTCAGGTCGGGGATGTTCAGCACAGCGTTCGAACCGACATAGATGCCGCTCGGGTTGATGAGGACGAGATTGCCCTTGCCGCCCGTCTGCTCCATCGTGCCGAGGATGCTCGACAGCTGGCCGACACCCGTCACCTGATTGACGAGGGTCTTGCCATCCGCGATGTTAAAGTACAGTTTCTCCGTCTCGCCGATGTTAAAGGTATTCCATCCGACCAGACCGTCGTTCGCCGCCGTGATGGTCGCCTCCGAGGCGGGATTTGTCCAGTTGTTGTCGGTGATGGTGATGTCGCTGCCGCCCTCCATCACCACACCGTCCGTCGGCATGGCGAGTGCGGAGCTCGTGAGTGCCAGCGTAATGAGTGCCGCAAGACTGCCGCGGCGCATTTTCTTTTTGAAATTCATTCCGTTCCTTCCTTTCTACCTCTTAGAAGCTCATGCTCGCCGTCAGATTCCAGTGGCGGCGGTTTGCCTTCGATCGATCGAGATCGGTCTTGTCCGCATCGCGCAGAACCCGTGCGTAGTCGAGGGCAAACGAGAAGCGTCCGTCCGCATAGCGCACGCCAAGCCCTGCGCTCGCGATGCTGTCGCTGTCGTAGATCACACGGTTGCTGTTGTTGTTCGCCAAATGCGCATAGTCCGTGAACGCGAGGAGACGCGTATGCTTTGCGATCTCGGGGGTGTAGATCTCGATGCTCCCGACGACCCCCTTGTCTGCTGCAATCGCACGCTCATCAAAGCCCCGCACGCTCATCGCACCGCCCGCGCCAAGCTGCTCGACGGGGACGATGTGCTTGTTTGTATACTGTGCGTTCAGGCGCAGGGCACCGATCCAGTCGCTCTGCGAACGGGTCTGATAGTTCATCCCGGCACGCAGCAGGGTAAAGTTCCTGTCCGCACTGTAGGTGCGGTACGTATCGGCATCGCCGCTGACGTTGGTCGCAAGTCCGACGTTGTACGAGAGGACGCTGTTGGGCTTTTTCTCCGTGTGCAGGTAGGTCAGGGAGGCGAGCATGACGTCATAGTCCTGCGTACGCTTCGGTTGGATGATCGAGCCGATCCTGCCGCCCACCTCACTCTCCGTGCGGCGATACCCGAGGCCGAAATCGAGGATGTCCTTGTTCCGCGCGGTATAGGAGAAGAACCGCTGATAGTGCAGGTCGGCATTCGTGCTCCTGCCGCCAACGGTCAGATCGAGGAGTCCCCCTGTGCCGCCGTCGTAGTTGTCAATGTTCGTGCGCCCGTGGCTGACGCTGACGGATACAGCACCGTTCCACTCCGGCATGAGCTTCCGATAGGAGAGTGCGCCGACCTTCACATCGCCGAAATGCCCGGGCGATGTGACGAATGCCGCGCCGAACGTATCGGCACTGCCCGAGATGTTCGTGTTGATATAGGTGAGCGAGGTGCGCCAGTCGCCCGTGTACTCCGTTCCCGTGTTGCTCACGGCGAGGCGGACGTGGTCGCTCTTTTTCTCCGCGACACTGACCGTAACGCGGTAGCTGCCGTCCCCCACGGGACTGAAGCGCGTGCCGAGGACGAGCGCCCCCGTGTCGTTGACGCTCTGGATCTGCTGCGAGAGTTTGCGGATGTTCACGGTGTCGCGCGAGAGCTCGGGCAGCAGCGCACGCACGGTGTTCTCGTTCCCGCCCGTGACGGTGATCCCGCTCACGCGCACGTTCATGTTCCGCGTGTCCATCGCCGTTGCGTTCTTCTCCGCCGCGCTGCGCACATCCATCTCCGAACGCTCAATGGCGCGCGCCGCACTGTCGCGGTCGCTGTCCGCAGCCGCCGATGCCGTCCCGTAGTTCAGCAGTGCGCCCCCCGCGAGCATTGCCGCCGCGAGCATCCTTGCCTTCTTTTTCTTCATGCCTCTACCATCCTTTCGGAAGCACGCCCCGCCGTGCTGCATCCACACACACAGACAACGCGCACCTCGCTCCGCTTCGCCGCACAATCTGCGGCGCGTTATTGTGGCACATATCAAATGACCGTGGGCAAACTTATCCACAGTTTAATATGTATTGAAATTATAGCACGTGTCACCCCCCCGTCCAGACTTTTGTCCTGTTTTATCTATTGTTTTAATTTATAAGGAAAAACTATGACTGCAAGAAAACGGCACACAAAAAGCGCAGCCGTACGCAGCTGCGCTGTTCCTTCTGCGCATATCCTACTGTTTGAGCAACTGTAAATAGTTTGCCCGTTCCGCAGGTGCGATGTGAAGTACATCCATCGCCCGTTCCGGGGGGAGGGAAAGCTCCTCCATCAGATGCCGTAGGCTTTGCAGCATCGCTTGCTGCGTTCCTTCCGCACGTCCCTCGGCAAGCCCCAAATCACGCCCCTCGGCACGACCCTCGGCAAGCCCAATCCGACGCGCGGCTCTCATCCCGCTGATGTAGTCCCGCAGTGCCTTCTCGCGCTGCTCGTACTGCCAACGCTCCACATCGCTCTGCATAAAGACCTGCTCTGCCCGAATCGCCTCACTGATTGCTGCCTCGCTCATGGCCAGTTCCTCCGTTTCCCGTTCATCCAGTTTGTTTGAGAAATACGCGAGCCATTTCTCAAGCCGTTTCATTTCCTTAACCGATTTCACATGAAATTTCGGGATCTCAAGAAAGTGGATTTCCAAGTCCTCCGTCAGCCGATGCCCACTTGCGATGTCGTACAGTCCGTACATATTATGAGCGTTCTCCTGTGGCAGCAGACGGAAATTCAGCAGATTGATCGTGATCGAACGGGTCAGATTTTCATAGTCCTCCCCCTTACGCAGGCTCTGATACATCTGCGCCCAGTAGTACAGCGTCCGCTTTTCCATATTCTGATAGTTCACCAGCTGAACCTCGATGTTGATCTTGCTGCCGTCACTCACAACACCGTAAATATCGAGCCGCGAAAGCTTTTCCTCGCTAAACCTTGGATCAAATTCCCGATCAGCGAACGCGATGTCCGTGAGTTCATCCTCGCCCTCGCGCCCGAGCACGGCATTGAGGAAACTGAGTGTAATGCGCTTGCTCTCCTCCCTGCCAAAGACAAATTTGAACAGATAGTCGTTCATTGGGTTGTAGTTCTGCCGCTTCATCGTAGATTCCCTCCCTTGCACGCAGATTGTCTTTTTCTATTTTATCGTTTTTTTTCGATCGATACAAGGGAAACAGTTGCACGCGCACACAAAAAGCGCAGCCGTACGCAGCTGCGCTTTTCTCGTTTGCAAAAATACGGCTTACTCCGCTGGAAGGATGAACGAGAGGGAGCTGAACACCTTCTTCGTCACGTTTACATCGGCTGTCGGCAGCGCGACCTCCACGCCGATCACGTTCAGACCGTCGTTCGACACGCGCACGGAGACGTAGCCGTTCTCGTCCGCCTGCATCACGGAGGAGAGGTTGCCGAGCACATCCGCAATCACGGGGGCATTCGCGTACGGTGCGCCGTCCTTGTAGATGCGCAGAAGGAGGGTATCGCCGCGCCGCAGCATCAGCGGGTTCACCGCCGGCACAATCTGGATGGGGACGTTGTACAGCCCCGCCGGCTTCACATCCATGCTCCAATAGTGAACGTTGTACTTGTAGGCATAGATCACCGCCATCAGATTCTCGATGTCGGAGTAATCCCGCGTCGGGATCACCTTGCCGTCCGTCGTCTTTGCGAAATAGCCGTAGTCAAAGAACGTCGCCGTCACGCCGAGATCATCGCCCGGCACGAGGATCATGTTCTTGTCCGTGTCGATGCGCTTCACCGTCGTGGGGTTGAACTTCACATCATAGGCATCAATGCGCTGCACGCAGTCGGGGTCGTAGATGTTGTCGAGCGGACCCTCGCCGAGTACCAGCGCCTTCTGATCGAGGCGGTTCGCATAGTAGATGCCGTGCGCATCCGCAGGTACTGCGTACATGGAGAGTCCCAGTGCCGCGCCGAGCATTGCCGCCAACATTTTTTTCTTCATTACGTATCCTCCCATCGGGAAATCAATGAATCTGCGGAAACGGTGTCCCTTGTATTCTCATTATAGTATAACAAATCTCAATTTGCAAGAATGCATCTGTTTTGTCCTGACGCGCCCATCTCCGCATCGCGCCGCACACCGATCGCAATCGCCGCGCAACGCAGGGAGAGCAGCGTTCCTCCTGCCCCCTGCCAAACTTTCTGCATACAAAAAGAGGCGCTGCACGAAGTGATCAGCTTCGCACAGCACCCCTTTCGCTGTTCCGATCCGTATTACTCTGCCGGCAGGATGAACGAGAGCGAGCTGAACACCTTCTTCGTCACGATCGGGTCGTCCGTCGGGAAACCGACCTCAACGCCGATGACATTCAGCCCGTTGTTCGCAACGCGTACAGAGATATAGCCGTTCGCATCGGCATTCATCTCATTGGTCAGATCGCCGAGCACATCCGCGATCACGGGCGCATTCGCATAGGGCTCGCCGTCCTTGTAGATGCGCAGACGGAGCGTATCACCGCGCCGCAGCGTCAACGGATTCACCGCAGGCACGATCTGGATCGGCACATTGTAGATCGCGCCCGGTGTCACATTCTCATTCCAGTAGTGGATGTTGTACTTGACCGCATAGGTAACCGCCTTGAGATTCGGGACGCTCATAAAATCGCGCGTCGGGATCACCTTGCCGTCCGTCGTCTTTGCGAAATAGCCGTAGTCAAAGAACGTCGCCGTCACACCGAGGTCATCGCCCGGCACGATGCTGACATTCTTCTCGCCGTCCATGCGCTCCACCGTCGTCGGCTGGAAATTCACATCATAGGCATCAATGTGCTGCACACAGGCGGGATTGTAGGCATTGTCGAGCGGCCCCTCGCCGAGCACCAGCGTATGCATATCAATGCGATTTGCAAAGAAAACACCATGCGCGTCTGCGGGTGCTGCATACATGGAGAGACCCATCGCCGCGCCGAGCATTGCCGCCAACATTTTTTTCTTCATAACATTTCCTCCCATCGTAAAACAAACCGTTCTGCGGGGGATAACCCGCACTTTTGTTTATTATAGTATAATTGATTTCTATTTGCAAGAATAAAGAATTTTTGGCTCTTTGTCAATAGTTGTGGAGAAAAATAATGGGGATTTTTAGGATTTTTTTGTACGGCGACTTTGACGCTCTTCGCTGTTGAGAATATACATGATACGCCGACGGAAGTTTGCAAAGCTACGGAATCCGTAGCATACCCGTTTCAAGGTCTTAATCGTTGTGTTGCAGCCCTCGGTGAATCCATTATTATAGCCGGTACGGATCCCGTTCCAGATTTCCTCTTTCCACTGCTCGGTCGTTTTTAGAACTCTGATGAATGGCGCAATATTAGAGGCAAGAACGTGTTCCCTAAAATTTCGCAGCCGTTCCTTAAACGTCTTCCGATCGCAGCTGTCAAAGAGGCGATAGTATTCTTCTTTCAACGCATGGGCGAGGATCAGCTTTTCGGAGAGGCTGAACATCTGCGAGAGTTTTGCCCGTTCTCCTGAGCTGAGTTTATGTTGTCGTCGAAGCAGAACGCGGCGCGAGTTTTTGAACCATTTCCTATTATGTTTATCAAGTCCCGTCTGGACTTCTTTTCGGATGCTGTCCAGTGCATCGTTGGCAAGTCGTACCGCGTGAAATTTATCGGCTACGATTTCTGCATTGGGAAGAAAATCTTCAACGAGCCGACGAAAGAGCGGCGATAAATCAATGCTGACCAGCGCAACACTTTCACGATCCGCAAGTGGATAGCCTTGGATCCTATCATAGAGTGTTGCAACGCTGCGATCATCAATGATGTCACAACACTTACGCTTCTCTAAATCGTTGACCACGACCTGAAATTGTGCGCCAGCATTTCCTCGAAACTCATCGATTGAAATAACGGTGCTTAATGTTTTTGGGCTTGCTGCCTCTTTTTCTTCGACGCAGTTCATCGCTCGCTCAAAATAACGCATAACAGTGTTCGTAGAGATTCCATGTCTGCGTGCAATAAGTGCGGACGGAACAAGTTCGCTGTGCTCCTTGATAATGTTGTCGATTTCACTGCGAGGAATGCGCTGAAAACGTTCGATGAACGAGTTTTCCTCGAAAAAGGCTTTCCCGCAATCCTGACAACGGTAGCGGCGTTTCCGATAGATATAGACCGTATCGGTTGGAAGCCCGCATAAATTTTGCGAGCGATAGGAGTGAACATAGGTATGCTGTGATCCGCAAATAGGGCAAACATGATGCTTGCGCGGCAAATGAAATTGTACGCAGCTCTCAGTGGTTATTTCCTTGCAGTCCTCTGGTAGTTTTAATAAAAAAATGTTAAAATCCTCGTACATGGAGAAAGCTCCTTTCTGATTGTTTTCGCCAACACACAGTATAGCGAAATTTCTCCATGAAAAAAAGGATGGATGCCAGCATTTGCGGTCATCCATCCTTTTTTGATGAGAAGTATCGGTCAAAATGGAATTTCGTCATCATCCACTGTCGGAAACGATGTTTTGGAAACCGATTCATCCGAAACTGTTTCCGGCAGTTCCTCGTTTGTTTTGCCGTCTCTCTTTTGAGGTGTCAGGAACTCGACCTCCGTGGCGACAACTTTCGTCCAATAGGAAGTGTTTCCCTGTTCATCTTGACGGCTGTCTGAATCAAGACGACCGATCACATTGATTCGATCACCACGTATCAAATGATCGACACAGGTATCGGCGAGCTTATTCCAAATTTCAATTTGGAAATAATTGACGGGATACTTCCCCTCCTCGTTTCTTCGAAAACCTTTCTGGACGGCAAGCGGAAAATGAATAACATGCTTCCCTGTCTTGGTGTAGTGTTCGCGAATGTCCGCAGCGAGACGACCACTCAAAGCTACGTTGTTCATCAGAATTTCCTCGCTTTCATTGTTGGACGTTTGGGGGCTGTATCCGGTTTTCCATTTTTATCCGGCAGCGTCGCTTTACATTCCGGATAACCGGAGCAAGCCCAGAAGAACCCTTTCGTTCCTTTTCTACGCACCATCGCCTTGCCGCATTGCGGACACTTCACAATATTTTTCGGTGGGGAAATCGTTGAGGTTTTCGCGTTTTCAAGCAGTTCCCGCACATAGACTTCCTGCTGCGCAGAAAAATCTTCGACAGACATGCTTCCGCTGCTGATCGCATCCAGATCATTCTCCCATTGCGCAGTAATGTCCGGAAAGATAATTTTGTCCGGTAGAATTTTGCACAGCGAGATGCCTAGTTCGTTCGGCACGAAGTTATTTTTTTCGAGCCGGACATAGCCGCGCTTCTGGATGACTTCAATCACTTCGGCGCGTGTTGCTTCCGTTCCAATCCCGGAACACTCTTTGAGTGTTTCTTTGAGTTCCTTATCTTTTACATACTTATGGATCTCTTTCATCGCCTTTAGGAGTGTTGCCGGAGTAAAACGCGGCGGCGGTTTTGTTACGCCCTCCTGAATCTTCCCATCCTGATATGTGACGGAATCTCCTCCACGGACGCTTGGAAGATTCTGCACCTCATCGGCACCATCCTTTGCTTTATCATCGGTCTGCTTTTGATAGAGTACTTTCCAACCGTCCTGCAAAATCACTTTTCCGCTTGCCGTAAAGATTTCCTCTCCAACGGAAACGTCGATTTTCGTAGAGAGAAATTCCTGCGCCGGATAAAACTGTGCGATGTAGGCACGCGCAATGAGTCCGTAAAGATTTTTTTCCTTTTCCGAGAGTGTCGCATAATCAGGGCGAACGGTCGTCGGAATGATCGCATGATGCGCTGAAATCTTTTTATCGTTCCACGCGCGGCTCTTGATGCTGCGATCCGCTTTTTCAGCAAACGCGGAAAACGGCGCAGAGAGTGCGGCAAGATTTTCTAAGATCGCATCTTTATCGGCAAGCTGATTCTCCGGCAAATAGTCGCAGTCGGATCGTGGATAGCTTGTGTACTTCTTTTCGTAGAGGGACTGCTGCGCATCAAGAACATCCTGCGGTGAATATCCAAACACTTTGCCGGCATCGATTTGCAGCGCAGAGAGTGAATACGGAAGCCGCTGTGCCGCTGTCCCTTTCTTCTGCTCTACACTGGAAATTTTCGCAGGAGATTTTTTTACTTCTATTATAATGCGCTCTGCAACATTCTTTTCGATGATGCGCCCTTCCCCATCGACCCCATCAAGTTCGCGCGGCTTCCATTTTGTGAGAAAGCTGCCGTTTTCATGCTGCCAAAGAATGCGCGGCGTGAAGAACGTCACCGGGCGAAATTGCTGGATTTCAATTTCGCGCCGGATGACAAGCCCCATCGTCGGCGTTTGCACTCTTCCGACGCTGACCGTATTCGTATACCCCGCCTCACGCGCACGAATCGTATAGATGCGTGAAAGGTTCATTCCGATGAGCCAGTCGGCGCGACTGCGTGCAAGAGCGGAATTGCGCAGACCGACAAACTCATCATTGCTGCGCAAACTCCGCAGCGCATCCGCGACGGATTTTTCATCCAGCGCATTGAGGAGAATACGTCGGATCGGCTTTGCTCGCAAAACGCCAAGTTCGCTTAGCACTTCATCAACGAGGAGCTGCCCCTCACGATCCGGATCGCCGGCATGAACAATCTCATCCGCATCCTTCACAAGTGCACGGATAATTTTGTACTGCTTCGCGGTACTCTGCTTTACCTTCATCTTCCATGCAGATGGAAGAATCGGTAAATCCTCGATACGCCACTTTGCATATTTTTCATCGTATTCCTCAGGACTGCATTGTTCGAGGATATGACCGAAGCACCATGTTACAACGTCATTCCCTGCGTAGATACATCCGTCTCCTGCAGTGCATTTTCCAAGTCCCTGCGCAATCGCACGCCCGAGACTGGGTTTCTCTGCGATAAAAAGACGCTTCACATCATCGCCCCCTCATGCGCTTCGCTCTCCGCATTTTCTTCGGTCGCATACGCTTGCTGCTGCATGACTTCCTGCTCCTTTTTTTCCTGTGCAAGCGCATAGAGGCGTTCCAGTTCCTGCGGCGTGTCAAATCCCATCGCAACAACTTTTTCACCGATGATCGCGCTACGCATCTTCTGGATGTCGCTGATCGCTTTTTTGCAGGTACGGATTTTCTGCTGTGCGCTCTTCAGCCCCTTTTCAGCCTTTTCCAAAGACTTCATGTGCTTTTGGAGCTGATCGTCGATTTTTGCAAG
Organism: Selenomonas dianae; assembly: GCF_030644225.1. NCBI lineage: Bacteria > Bacillati > Bacillota > Negativicutes > Selenomonadales > Selenomonadaceae > Centipeda > Centipeda dianae. The sequence continues at coordinate 2,255,163 of NZ_CP128650.1, forward strand.
CATATCCTTCGTCTCATTCTTCTCGTTTTCAACTGACATAGAAATCGCCTCCTACAAAGTTTGCCTTGTTGGCAAAAATAACATTTCGCTTCTTGCTGCATTTTATCACAGCAATCTCCGATGGCACAACATATTGTGCCATGTGACAAATCTGTCACTTGATATAGTGGTATCACGATAGTATAATCAGGGGGTCTTGAGAGGTTTCGAGGTGCACTTAGGAGTTTCTCACGGGTGAGAAACTCGGTGCAGGAACGGCAAAAAACGCAGAATCATAAAAATGTGATTCTCACAAAAATTTAATGATTCTGTTCTGCCAATCGCCTACGCTCCTTGAACCTTCGGTTTCGCAAAAATGACGAGAATCCGTAACCTATATTCGCAGAATAACGAGAGGAGATGAGATCATGGCGTGCTATCACTTCCGTTTGAAGTCGGACAAGAAGCCGAATGGTATGCGTGTCTCATCGGCAGAACACATCTCGTATGTGAACCGCGAAGGAAAATATCAGGATGCAGACAGCAGATTTATCCTGCAAACAGGAAGTTATAAAAATACGATTTACGGCACTCATCCAATTCTGTCGCTGCCGAAAAAACCGATGCTGCTCTATAGCAGTCCCTTCGGAAATATCAAGCTCGACGCACACGGTATTCACGTCAGTCACGGGGCATCCATCGAGACACAGGCAATCGCACTCAGGACAGCGCAGAAAATTTTCGGCGATGAACTCGGTGTTCATGGAGATGAGGGTTTCACGCGCAATCTCCTGATCGCCGAAAGAGACCTTCAGCTGGGTGCGCATTTTTCGGATGCGGACTTGGAGCGTGCCAACGAAAAGATGCAGAAGGAGCGTGAAGAGATTGAATGGCAGCGAGGACTCGCTCAAGGATCTGCTATCAGTGCTCGACGATACACCGGAGCAGACAGCGATGGAGGAACATTTGGAAGAAGTGGGCTTGCCCGTATACGAGGAGACTGGAAGTCCGGAGCCGATGGATTCGACATCAGCGTATTCCAGTCAGACGCTCCTCAATCTACCATCGAAACTCTTACCCAAAAAGGACTTCACCTGCATGTTCTGCCCGGCGGCAATGTGGCTCACAAAAGGAGACGTACTCATCTGTTTTTGTCGGATGATGAAAAGCGTATGCTTTACCTCGACGGAGGAAGACGAGAGTCTAATCTTGCTATGCGATGGTCCCTTTCTCGTGGACGCAGAGGCGAAATAGAAAAAGCCGCAGATTCCATTCTCGGCGTTTTGCAGAAAAACGTCGATGGCGATTTTGCGTTTGCACATCTACAGTACATCAATCGCGAAGCCGCATTCACGAATCGCGGCGGCTGCGTCGCTACCGGTCATCACCTTCCGCAGTGGGCGAACGATTCCCCGCTGCGCTTTTTCCATGCAGCCGATCGATTCGAACGCTCAAATGGTGAGCGATATAAAGAAATCGTCTTTTCGCTCCCGCAGGAACTTACAACGGAACAAAACAGAGAGATCATCGACCGCTTTCTCGAAAAGCATCTAAAGGGGCACTATTACGCATGGGCGATTCACGAAAAGATCGGAGCAATGTCTGGTGGTGAGCGTCATCCGCATGTGCACATCATGTTCTCAACGCGCGAACTGGATGCCATCGAGCGGACAAAAGAGCGCACGCCCGAAACTTTTTTCAAGCGTGCCAATACGAACACGCCGGAACGCGGCGGATGTCCAAAAGCAGAAAAGTGGGTCGGCAAAGATCGACGGGAGTATCTTCTCACCATGCGCGAAGATTATGCACGCATTCAAAATGATGTGCTCGAAAAATACGATATTCCGGTGCGCGTCAGTCATCTCTGCCTCGAAGCCCAAAAGATGCAAGCGGAGATGCGCGGTGACTGGGTGCTTGCAGAGATTTTGGATCGTCTTCCGCAGACTTCCACATCGCCGATCTCCATCATCCGCGACGATGATGTCGTGCGCCGCCAAAAGCAACTGCGCAAATTCAACGATCAACGAACGGATCAGATCATCCGTCGCGCTCTTGAAAACGATGCAGAGAAAGAAGAAGATGCGCAGCGGATGTTTTCTGCTGCGTGCGAAACACATGATTTGCTGCGCAACGAACTTCTTTCCCAATACGAACAACACGATCAGGAGGAAATCGAAGCACAGAAAAATGAATTGGAAGACGCACGGAAAGAAGTAGAGGTCTTAGGTTCTCTCGTCATGTGGGGAAAGGATGCGCTCGAAGAAGCACGCCTCGACTTCCTCGGCGAAGAGGGCAGAGAGGCGTGGAGCACGGTCATGTCGTTACGCAAAGATTTGAACGAGGCGAAAGAGTTCAGTGCATCGTTTCAGCTTCCCCCGGATGCCTCAGAGGAAGAGGATGTCGCGATGGGCGAACTCGAGATCGCCATGCACAAGCGCATACAGAAACTCACACAGGAATACAAAGACGCGGCAAAGAAGTTGCAGCCCCATCTCAAAAAACTCAGTGCACGCAGCACACATAAAAACATTCAGCATCGCATAAACGACTACCTTTTCCGGAACGAACTTCCAAAGGCACGCTATCTAAAAGCTCTGAAAAAGTACGCTGATCTTGCAGAGAAAACAAGATGCAAGCTGGATAACGTGCGCTGCGCGTTCGCAGCGCAGAACAAGTATGATCTCATGCGAGACGATCTTTCGATGACGCTCGACGATGTAACATCGATTCTGCGCCATGCGAAGCAGCACGCCGATCATCAGGTGCGCAGCAAAGCAGCGGAGCTTGTTGCTGCACGCAAGGAAGTGCTCTCATACGAGCGCATCATACAGATTGCAGAAAACATCTATGAGCGCGGCGGTATCAAACGACTGCGCGAACGAGAACGCAAACTCGCAAAGAACGAAGAGTATCTTACAAACGACAAGGAAGCACTCACAAATGATGAGCGTGTGTTTATGGCAAAACCGATACCGAACGGTCATGAACTTTTTGGCAGTCAAAAAGCGGCGTATGAAAACGAGAAGCGAGAACTCGCCGATCGTCGGAAAGAACTTTCAGAGAGAGCTATGCGACTTGCGGATGAACGCAGAGAATGTGCCCGTCTGCGCAGCGAGATCGATGCACGTCGCGATACGCCGGAGGCAGAAAGAAAGATCCAGCAGATTGCCGTCGGCATTATGCGCAAGAACTGGTCTGCCGTCATGAACGTAAAAAAAATTGCCGCAGAGCTGGAAGCTCTACAGCAAAAATATGATACCGCCGATGCGCGTGTAAACGCAGTTGAAGCCGAACGCGACAAACGCGGCGGTGCTGCGCGTGTCGTCTCGAAGGGCGGTCGGAGTGGCGGCTCACCGATGGATGATGCACGCGCGATTGCAGATCAGCTGCGCGGCGTGCCGACCACTCAGCTGGTCGCAAAGGATCGTGATGACCGCATGGATGAAAACTGGACGCTGATGTCGGCGTTCGAGCGTGACGAGATCGCTGAAGAATCTGCACGAGGACGGTAACGTCACCGTGATTTTTCCTCGCGCTGCTCTTCCCTCTCCCGCACAGAATCCTTTGCAATATTCCTCGCCCCGCCTTTCTCCATCTCCTTGCGGTGCGGAGATTCGGCGTGCAATGTCTTTTCGATGGCATAGACACCGAATCCGGCTTTCGCCATGCGGCTTGCAACACGCCGTTCTGTTTCCACCGTGCCCTGCACCTTGCCGTCCTCTGTTTCCTGTTTCATGGCATCACGATAAAACTCCGTCGCCGATTGAACCTCATGTGATTTCTTGATAATTTCGTCACGCCGTTGCGTTAGGGCGGTGATGCCTTTGTCGAATACGCCCGCAACGCTGTGAAGCACACCGTCAATCGCCTTGTGCGCCTTTTGCTTCAAATAGCTTTTGACCTTGGTCGGCGCAAGTTTCACGGAGTAGTAGGCTTCTTTTACAGATTCCCGCGATGCAGCAAACATCTCGGATGCAACAATGCGCGGCTGATTCTTTGCCTCTTTGCGCATTGCATCGATAACAGCGAGAAACTCCGTTGATACGGCGATACAGCGGGCAAGCTCCTCGGACGACTGCGCTTTCAATTCGCGCTCACGCTCCAGCTCCTCAATCCGCTGGCGAAGCCCTTCGATCTGCTCCTGATACTCCTTCTCCCGCTGAAGAATGAGTTCGCATCGCTCCTGCATGTAGGCAGCTCCCTCGCGCATGGATTCATGCGCATCGTGAAGTGCCCTGCTGCATTCCGCATCGGACTTGCCTTCGCTCCTTGCATCACCTGCCGCCTCAATCTGCCGGACAATGTTCTCGTGGTGCGTAGCGTAGCCGTCCCATGTCTCCTGATCTGCGCCGCAGGTCTGCTCTGCCTCCTCCACATTCTTCATGCTTGTATGAAGATCGTCGGCGATGCCGCGCAGCTCTTTTATGGCATTGTCGTCCAGAGCCTCCTCAGCCATCGTCAGGCTGTCGGAAATCTCCTGATGATAGTCACTAGAATATCTATCTTTTTCCGCTGTCATCAATAGCTCCTCCTCTTTTTCCTGTTTGAACTTGACAAGATCACTTTCTGTCTTTATACTGGAAGTAACAAGGTTGCCCTTTCTAGCTGCCATGGGGAATTGGACCCCGGCGGGAGCTAGAAAGTTGGTAGCCTTTTTTGTGTGTGCATAAACCAAGTTGCCGTCAATAATATTACGAACATACCAGCGGTAATTGATGTGTCCACCATCTCCTTTGCCATAAACAGATGTCATCATGTTTACGCGCCCTTCATTGCGATCAACATTCAGCTCAAATGGAATGATGATGTTTACGCCACTAGCATCCTTCACATCTAAAACTGCCACTAGACGATCAGGAGACGTACTAGATTTCATAATCATCATTGGATCGGCAAGAGCTCTAGGTATCTGCCGATATACCTCTGTTGTGATTTCAGGGTGATCGTTTTTTATAGCTTTTAATTTAGAAACATCAACGTAAATCGGCAAATCATCCATTCCGACAAACTGTAATGCCAACGGAGTCTGAGCTACCCGTATTGGCAAACTGCCTGAAGTCCGGTCTCCTGAAAACCACTCCTGTATTTCCTTGGTAAAATGATCTTCATCTTTGGTAATTTGAGCATCTTCAAGCTCCTTGATGTATCGCACCGCTCTTTCTCCTCTCTTCGATACATGCTATCTGATATACTGTACAACGAGAGCAGGTTCTCTCACTTCCAGTTCATTCACCGACAAGAGCCGTTTGATTGACGGCTCTTTTTCTGCATTACGGACAATTTCTTTCCCGTAGGATCGATCCTGAGAAATGGCAGCGTAAGGGCTGTTGCGTTGGATTGTGTCAGCGATATTGCTGCGCAGACGGTCGAGCTCAAGATAGGCATCTGCATCATCAGCGAGCGAGGCTTTTATTTCTTCGACAGCAAACTCCATATCTGCCTTTTGCCATCCCCGCTCATCCATCGGCGTATAGCTGGAAATACCGCTTTGATATGCACGCTCACGAAATCCTTGCGCATAATCCCTGTCGCCATAGATACGCTCGTTTTCTTGTGGAACATCCGTCATCGCAAAGACACCGGGATGCGTGCGCATCGTTTCTTCTGTCTGCGCAGCACGATAAAACATCTCCCGAATTTTATCGCAGTACAGCCGATAGGTGTCTTCGCCAACACTTTCCTGTGCTGCTGTGCGAAGCTGCTGCACGCGCTCATCCGCAAGCGGCGTAAGGACAAAATCCCCCTTATGCACGTTCAGTTCCTGCTCGACAAATCCGACATCTGCCACGCGGAAGATGCGCCCATCTGTTTCGATGAGATCACCTTCCTCAAGAAAGCGTCCTTCCTGCGGCGGGCGCACAGCATAATGTGCAAGAATCTGATCGAGACCATGCTCGCGCATCATGTCAGTACGGACATAGTTCTCTTGCGCGGTGATTTCGTAGTCACGATTCAGGTACGGCAGCGATGCTGTTGGCGAGACACCTTCTTTATGCTGATAGATGGTAACGTGCATAGACTTGTTGGCGAAGTAGTTGTAGTCCGGGGTCATCTCGTAGGCGGCAGCCACGCTTGCAGGGAGCTGCTTTTCATAATATGCTGCTCCATAACGCGCAGACTTGTCATCCGAATCGACGAGATAGAGATTCTCCTTTGGGATTGCCCCTGCATCAGCCGGACGCTCCGTCAAAAGGTATTTGTAAAACCGTGCCGTCCCACGTGCCAGTGCTTCCGGTGGAAGCGTCAATGTACGCAAATCGGTAACAGGGATAGGCATGGTATCACCGATCGAAGGGGTATCGGTCGTCACCGCTTTTTCCTCCGGTGCTTTGTCTTCTGCACTATCTATGATAACGTCCTCATTCGCCACAGTCAGATCTTCCATACGGAAACGCTCAGGCATGAATCCCTTGATATAGTCTGCAATCTTCCGTGCTTCTGCGGAGGCGCGGAAAATCTCCATCTTATCCTCTTTGAGATCCTGCACCCAGCTCTGGACATACGCTGCGTGATTGGTCGGATTCATGGGCAGCCCGAAATCAAGTGCAAGATACGCAGAAGCAAGCTCTGCGCGCAGTTCTTCCTTTGCGTATTCAGGTGAGCCATGCTCGCCTGTCAGATTCCGATCGAGACGATTCTTGTGGCTCGTCCAATGCGCAAGCTCGTGCAGCGCAGTCGCATAGTATTCGCCGAGACTGGGAAACGCCTCCTTCGGTGGCAAATGAATATCATCCGTTGACGGTGAATAACATGGATGAGGTTTCGCCGCAGGAACATCATGCTTGATGACAGCGCCGCTTGCCTTTAGGATGCCCTCTGCAATCTCATATTGTTCCTCATGTGTATATCCCCGCTCTTTCGGAACGTATGGCTTGAGCGGATGCTCTTTATAGGTGCACTTACCATCTGCGTCAAGGATCGGATTCCCGTCTGCGTCCCGCAGGTATTCACGACGCACACAATCAGATGCGTGAAAGACGTTGCAGAACCGCTTCGCCCAGTATTGCTCATCCTCTGGCAGCGGATTCCCGTTCTTATCGTGCGTCTGCTTCCATGACATCTGAATGAGCACGGACTTTGCACCTTTTCTGACACCATATTGCCATTCGAGTTCAGGATTGACGGGATCACCCTGCTCCTTTAGTGCGGCGACGCGCTCCCGAAAGATACGATTCTGAGCGTTCAGCATTCCCATCGTAAAGAACCGAGGATCGTTGCTTTCCTTTTCTGCCATGATGAACGAGAGGTATACGCTGTTGATACGGGAGTACCGATGCCGGCTCTTTCCGTTGATCGGACAGACAAGTGCTGCACCGACGTTGTTGTCCCAGCCCTGTTGCCAAGGGAGTTTTCCGCTCTCCATCAGTGCAATGATTTTCTGCGTAGTCTGCTCGTACAGATCGGGTTTGGAGGCTTTGTTTTTTCGTCCTACATTTGCCATTTTCTGTTTCTCCTCCTTTATTAGCATTTGCTGCCTGATTTTCATTAGAATTACACCTAGTTTATTTTCTCCTTTTCCTTTGGAAACGCCCCAAAAGTGATCATTCCATGTATTTCCTTCCACTAGTTTGACATCTCTGGTTTTTAGCAAAACCGTCTTTAGATCAGCGTTTTGTGTAAATTTAGCAAGAATCAGTTCCTCCATGATATTTACTCTGACACTTTCCCAATCAGGACGCAACCTTACTGTGCGTCCCTTTCTTTTTGCCTCCTTTCCTGTCAGTCGAGAAAACTCCTTTGCTCTTGTTGGATCCTTTTGAGCTTGGAATGCTGCCTCTACATTGTTATATGTGTTCCCTTTATAAGAAATAGTGCACGGAAACATATTCGAGAGAAAGGCATACTCGTCACGAAAAGAAAATATACCGGAATCATCCATTGTCTCAATTATGGGATTCTTTTCTTCGGATGGCTGTTCCATGACTTCTTTAAGCCTCCTTCTCATCTCGCGTGCACAGTGTGTGTCTGACCTTCCTCGCGGTCGATCGGTTGAGTTCGCCGAGCACCGCGTGCGGCGATTGATTCCTCGCTGCTCACTTCCATCTGTTTTGTAATCTCAATCAGCCGCGCCTTTTTCTCTGCCTCCTCTGCGGCATGTGGGAACGGTTTCTTGATCTCCTCCTCTGCATCTTTGACATCCGCAGCAATACGCGCACGCTCCTCCTGCACTTGACAGAGTTCCTTTACAATCCCGTCATAGAGGGAAGAAATGCGGCGCACCGTGACTTCCGGCTTATCCGAAAAACCGATGCGATGACTGCGTTTCCCCGTCAAAATGATATACGGCTGCATCGCTATCGGATCGATGCGTATTTGAAGTTTTAATCCCCGATACTCTCCGCTGAAGTCTTTTGTCGCCGAGAAGCCCCCCTTTGCCGCCTTATGCAGAATATCGGCTGCCTTGCTGCGATCGGTGACGAGCTTTCCGCAGAGCGTCATCTGAAAGAGTTCTTCTCCTTGTTCATTCTGCAAGCAAGCACTATCCATACGGAGCTTGTCGTCCATCAACCCCGCAATTTTCGCATCCTGCTCCTTGATGCGTGCCGGACCATCAATCACTGTAAATTTTTGCAATTTTTGCCGCGTCGATTCATAGTCAATCTTTGCAATCTGGATGCGACCAAGACGGTTTTCCAACTCCATTTTCTCACGTAGGAACGGATTCCCTGTCGCAACGGCTTTGAGTTCGGCATACGAGAGAACGGTCTCGTCCATATCTTGCAACGTACGCAGTGGGCTTCGGCTCGTCATGACCTGAGCGATCTGCTTCTGCTTGTTCTCGACCGTCTGCCATAGGTAGGCATCGAATGTCCCCTCTGTTACATAGCGGAAAATCTTCACCTTGTCATAGCGATTGCCGGGGCGAACAATCCGCCCCATACGTTGCTCAAGATCAGCGGGTCGCCACGGAACAGAAAGATCATGCAGTGCGGCAAGTCTGTCCTGCACGTTCGTCCCAACGCCGAGCGTTCCTGTGGAGCCGATGAGGACACGAACCTCGCCGCTGCGCACTTTATCAAAGAGTTTTTGCTTATCCTTGTCTGAAACTTCCTGCACAACAGCAATTTCTTCACGCGGAATCCCGCTCTGAATGAGCTTTTCGCGAATGTCATCGTAGACGTTAAAGCCACCTTTTCCTGCGCCCGTAGATGTGGATTCATCGCAGAAAAGGATCTGCGTACCACGCTCTGAACTCGTCGCACGGTATGTTTCGAGCAGATTTTTCACACATCGGTTTACCTTGCTGTCCGGCGCATCTGCTGCCTCCGGAACGACAAGGCGCGGATCAAGGGACAATGCCCTACCGGCATGTGTAATGAGCAGCATGCTGTCCTTCGTCATCGTCCCATCAACTCGAAGAACATCCTGCGGTGTCTTTCTGCGAATATCATCAGCGCGTGTCACAAGATCACTGATGATCTCTTTTTGTTCCTCTGAGGCGGGGGCTTTATCGACGATAATATCGGCGGTTGGGACGATGACATCTTTACCGAGCATATCGGCTGTCCGCACGTCGGCGAACGACTTAAAGCTCGTCATGAGTTCCGGTAGATTACGGAAATTCGAAAACCGCTCTTTGAGCTGATAGCCGCGTCCTTCCGGCTTCAGCTCCATACTGACGGTAATATCCGTAAAAGCCGCAGCCCATGCGTCAAAGCTCTCAAGCCCCAATTCTTTCAGGCGATCCGGAGCAAGATACCGCTGCATGGTATAAATTTCGGTCATAGCATTGGAAATCGGCGTTCCGGTCGCAAAGATTAGTCCTCTGCCCTGCGTGATCTCGTTGATGTACTGTGTCTTCATGTAGAGATCCCATGTCTTCTGCACATGGTCGGTCGTACCGACACCGGCAACGCGGGCATGACGGGTCATAACCTCAAGATTTTTGAACTCGTGCGCCTCATCGATAACGAGTTTGTCCACGCCAAGCTCCTCAAAGGTAATCACGTCATCCATCCCTTTGCGGTTGGACTGTTCGAGTTTTTTCAGACGGTTCTTTTGATTGGTGATGAGCTTTGTGATGTTGCGGACAGAGAAATCTTTGGCATGTGCCCCATTTGCCCGCAGCGAGAAGAGTTTATCCTCGAGTTCGTCAATGGCACGCTGCCGCATTGCCGTTTCACGCTCTGCGGACAGCTTAATCTTCTCGAAGGAAGATGCGCCGATGATGACCGCATCCCAGTTCTGCGTAGCGATGCGGGAGATAAACTCCTGCCGGTTCTTCTTCTCGAAGTCCTTCTTCTGTGCGACCAGAATCTTCGCCCGAGGGTAAAGTCGCTGAAACTCCTCGCCGGTCTGTGCGGTGAGGTGATTCGGAACGACCATGAGTGCCTTGTGTGAAAGCCCCATGCGTTTAGATTCCATAATGGAGGCGATCATCTCAAATGTCTTCCCAGCACCGACGCAGTGAGCAAAAAGCGTATTGCCGCCGAAAAGGCTGTGTGCAATCGCATCTTTCTGATGCGGCTTGAGGGAAATCGTATTTGTCATGCCGGGGAAGGTGAGTTTCGAGCCGTCAAACTCGCGCAACCGCACGCTGTTGAAACGGCGATTGTAGTATTCCTGAATCTCCTTGACGCGGGTAGGGTCGGACAACAGCCACGAACGGAACTTATCGCGCAGCTCCTGCTGTTTCATCTGCGCCTGTGTCGTAAGTTCCGGATCGACGACCGTTTGATCGGAACCTTCTGCGATCGGAACTCTCACCTGCGCGTTGCGCTGGTTGAGACATTGTTCGATGAGGTCGTATGCGGTCTTCCCACCCGCAGAATACTGCGTTTCTGCCGAGAGTTCATAGGATAGACGTTCCGTTTTCGTGACCTTCCACGAACTCGTTTCCTCTACATAGTCAACATGCACTTCCCGCAATCCGATAGACTGGATGAACTGCTCAACATATGCGGGCTTGAGCCACGATGTCCCAAGCCCTACACTGATCTCACCGATCTCAACATCTTGCGGAAGTACCGTCATGAGCGCATCCCGATTTTTCTGCGCACGCTCCAGCCTCATATCCCACAGCTCCGTTTGTTCGTCATGGTGTGCTGCCATGCGTATATTATGCTCCGAGGCTGCTTGCTCATACAGTTCCACTAACTCCGTGTGCTGCGGCTTCTCGCCTTTGGATTCACACGAAACAAGATACTGCTGTGCAGTATCTATCATGTGGAGCATCGAAAGCCTCCGCACAGGATCATGCAAATCCTCCATGAACGTGCGCCTATTTGCGCCGGAAGACTGTTCCGGATGCTGCGCCTGATATAAGTCAAAAGCATGTATCAGATCACCAAATCGCCAGTTACTTCGCTGCGAGAAAAAATTCGAATCACGGCGCAGAAGTTGAAAGCCGAGGGCACAGTCGGTTGCCAAAGAGTCTGGAATCCAATCGGAATACCGACCATAATTTCCATCCGCTTTATGCATGGCATAAAGCATATAGCGCGAAACACTCGTACGCCACTCCGGATATTTCGTTTGGTCGATGCTCTCCACATAAGCGCGAAAATCAGAGTGCAATCGGGAACGCCCCAACTGCGAAAACTGCTGCAACAGATCCCTCAGACCTTCTTCCATTTCGTTCTGCGGCTCCGGCAGTGTTTTGGGAAAGCCCTCCACAAGCTCAGCGTGCTGTTCGGGGTAATACGTCTGTGCAAGATAACTGTCGCGTTCCCCGCGAATCTGTGCCGTCAGTTCGTCAATGTCATCTATTTTGGTGCGAATATTGCCGGACAGATACTCATCTGCCTGTATGTAGGTTTTCGTACGGTCGTCAAAATACAGATGTGTAAATTCAAGCTCATCCGGAATCTCGCGTACAGGGATTCCGCAGAGTTCACTCATATACGCAAGATCGACTTCGCCTTTTTGTTGGATTGAGATCACGAGTGCATCTTCCGGCGTATCTGCGTGCTCCGGGCGTGCTTCCGGCAGGATTGTCCGCTCCGTAAAAATATCCGCTTTGGCGACAAAGTTCCCCTTGGCATCCTTAATCTCATACGCGCGTATGAAGTTGTACCCCGGATCGGCATAGAACACATTCGCAAGTGTCCGATCTCCCGCAATATGCCCGTAGCTCTTGACATGGCTCTCATAGAGATCATTCAGTGCCTTCTGCGCTTGTCGCAGCTCCTCATTTGATCCGTCACGCTGCTGCACCTCAAGGACGTTGTGCCCTGCGTCACGCAGATGGACTGCCGAAATCACCCGCGCTCTCGTTTTTTCATCCAGCTCCGGCGTGGATTCCGCGCCCTGCGTATCAATGAACACCAACTCGCCCGCAGTAATGTAAAATCCCATTGCACGTGCATCCGGTACTTTTGCCTGTACGGGCAGCGGAAGTGCCGTCTCACTGGGAAGATATACACTGTTTTGGGGGATTTCCTTAAACACATCGACAATCTTCTCTTTGAGATTGTCCGTGCCCGAAACAACGGAAAGCTCTGTCCCGTAACGCCCGTTCCGCTCTTCCCATGTACCGAGCACATGATCCTGATAATGCTGAGAAAAATATTCGTTGACGGCATGACGTGTCTCAAGAGGAGTTCCCTTGAGACGCTCGACTTGCCGCGAAGATTTCCACCAATAAGCATCATTCACAACGCGCGTATGCGTTTCGATGGGGGTACGTTCGCCCCCTTTTTTCCGAAAAATGAGGATGTCCGACGTAACGAATGCGCCAGCTCCTTCAAAAGTTGTGCTGGGAAGACGCATTGCTGTGACAAGATCAGCACGTTCGGCGAGTTCCGCTCTCGTGCGCTCACTCAGCTTGTCCATCGTGCCGCTGGATGTAATGGCAGCAACAAGCCCGCCAGAACGGACTTCATCGATCATCTTCATGAGGAAGTAGTCATGCGGCAGAAGAGCCGCACCGCCGTATTTGGGATCACCCGTAATCGGTGTATCTCCGAACGGTACGTTCCCAACGGCAAGATCAAAGCTGCCATCCGCGAAGCGCGTTGTTTCAAAGCCCTGTGATGCCACGTTCACATCCGGATGCGCAGCGGCAACGATGCGAGCAGAAAGAGAATCCAGCTCTACCCCGCAAATATTGCTCTCTGACCGTATGTCATCTGGCATCGCAGAGAAGAATCTTCCCGCGCCGCATGACGGTTCAAGAATATTCCCGTGTGTAAAACCAATGTGCCGCAGCCCCTCGTAGATGGCTTCGGCAATCTCAGGCGGGGTATAATAGGCATCCAGAATACTGCTGCGTGCCGAACGATATTCTTCGTTCGTCAGATATTTTTGCAGCACATCATATTCGTTTGCCCAAGCCTTATTGGCAGGGTCAAACGCCTCAGAAAGCCCTCCAAACCCGCTGTAGGATTGGAGAAGACGCTGTTCCTCGGGGCTTGCTGCACGTCCCTCACGCTCCATGTTTTTGAGCGCCAAAATAGCGGCAAGATTACGCTGAAAGACTGCCCTCTTGCCGCTCGTCGTACTCATATCTGCTTCGTAGTCAATACTCGAAAGATCAATAGCGGGAGAATCGTTCCCCTCGTCTAGTTGGATAGGTCTGCCGTCAAGGTCTCTGTGATCTGTGCTTCGATCATCCGGCTGCGCCGAATCTCCTCCAGTCCCTTGAGATCCTGTCCCAGAATCTGCCGCTCCTCCTCCTGTTGGTACATCGTCCGATAGCGCGTCTCCGTCTCCTGCTGTATCTGCTGCAGATGCTGCGCCGCTTCTCCCGTCTGCAACATCCGCAGCCACTCCTCCGGTCGATACGATTGGAGATACGTCCTCCGAATCTGCGCCCACCGTCCCGCTGTGAACGGTTTCTCGTCCGCCTGCGCCGCTTCCTCCATCTGTTCCTGCCGAATCGCCCGCTGCACTCCCGCGTCGATCGTCACCTGATTCAGCTGTTCGAGCTGCGCTTCTGCCTCCGGAGACAGCCCCTCCACCTGATACAGGTACATCATCTCCCCGTACTGCTCCATCAGGTTGAAGATCTCCGCGTTCTCCTGCTCGATCTTCTCGCGCAGATGCTGCTCCATCCGCAGATGCTCCGTCAGAAGCATCATCTCTCTCTCCGAAAATGCCCTCATATTCGCTTACCGTCCTTTCTTCATCCCGCTGTTCACGCGCACGGATTTCCTTTGCGAGCGGGTCAAGAACCGTCATTGCAGCTCTTTGAATATCTCCTAAAAGATGCTTTGCATCTACATTCTCATACGGTGCAAGGATGAGTGACAGTCCTATATGCTCCTCGGCATCCATCCCCAGACGCTCAAGAACCAGATACGTTGCCCCCAAAATCTCAAGTTCTCCAAAGCCTTGTTCTTTCAAACGAGACATTCCATCAACAACAATATCTTCTACAGGTTTCTCTGTTTCCCCTCCGAAAACCTTTCGCAACGCATCCGTGTCTTTCTCTGCGTCAAATGTCCAAACGAGACGCCGAAACTGCGGGCTTTCTGCATTCTGCGTCTCGCTCAGATCATAGACGTAGGAAACACTTCTGCCGTCCTCATTCAGCACAGGAACGCCCTCTGCCCCCTCCTGTAGTTGTGCACCAAGACGCTGCCATAGTGCCTCATCCGCGTATGCACGTCCCGCAGCGGGCGCGTGGAAAAAGAGTGCAATCTGCCGTTCAATCGGCTGCCTGTAATGTGCAGCCATTGAACCAAGAAAGTCACGAAAGCGGTTTTTGTTGTGGCGCAGCTCGTTTAAGAATCGTTCCTTCTCATCGATGAGTGTATGTACCGTTACCATCTGCGTGCCTCCTGTCATACATTTGTCTCTATTGTAAAGTCATGCAGAATGAAAAAACTGCACATTTTTCTAAGTGCATGGATTTACCACCGGACATCATGTATAATTTTGATAGATAGGATAGGCAGAGAAGGAGGACTTTCTATGCAGGTAAATAGCAATGCAATTCATGTGAATCCCGATCGTCCGGAATTTATCGGAGGCGAGGTTATTACGCAAGATCAGGCGGTCGATATGTTCGGTCATGACTTCGGATTCCCAAACACCTACGCAGAGCATGAGATTCCAAGCGACGACGAGATTGCGAAAATGATTGAAGAACAGGCGCAGCAATGGGCACCGGAGGTCAAAGAAACGCACTGAAAAACACCTGCTTGCGGGATATTCCCGTAAGCAGGTGTTTTTTGTGCTGTCTTGTTATATGTCAGCGTATTTGTCGGTGAGAAGAATCTTTTGAACAATCCCCTTCTGATCTACTTGCAGGACAAGGAAACGTATCCCTTCCTTTCCATTGGAAAGAGTAACACCAAATCCGTCAAGTGGTGATACATACTTTTTTTCACCAGATTTATCAGATGGTTGTTCCTTCAAGTTGTTAAATATCTGCTGCACATCCGCAATCTTCATGCCAACGTGGATGCCGGAGGGCATAACGAGTGCACCGTTCGTACTCTCGATGGTCTGAACAAGAGGATTCCATGCACCATCTTCCATGATGTTGTAGGTGATGACAAATCCCTGCCCGTAATAATCAACCAGATATGCAGGGTGATTATAGTTGCCTATCCGTATTGTTTTTTCGCTGTCCGGCTCACCGTAGATGCTCCGCACATAGCTGAGATCATTGCCGGGAGCAACGCCGGCGATCGCGACATCATCCACGGTCATTGCACGCGGCGCAGCGAGAGCAGTCCCCATAAAGAGCACCATGACCAGAGCGGTCATACACAAAATGTTTCGATACAAGAAAATCCCTCCTATTCATTCTCTGTAAAGCTACCGCGCTCCTCTGCCGCGCTCCTCCTTGGGAAAGAAGTGTTCGTATGCGTGCAGTGTTTCCTCTACCCGAGCGCGACTGACGTATGGTGCACAGTCGCGTACAATACGTTCGCGCTCATGATGTGTAAGATCACGCGAGAACTCTTCGCGAAAGAGTTCGGAAGGATCGCGAAATGGCGTTTTCTCCCGATCATAGAGGCATTCGCCAGCCCGATTGTAGACGCGAACCTGCGGGAACGCATCCTGCTCATAGAGCGTATGCAAATGATCGACGATGGAACGTGCCACGAGGTCATGATGCTCCTTCGGTGTCATGCGAGGCGTAAGCCCTATCTCCTTCATCTGCTGATACCGCTTCAGCGTTCCAAGATATGACACCTCCGGACGCACGAGGATTAGATTGAGTGATACGTCATATCCCCTGCTCCGCAGTAAATCTCGTGTCCGCAGCGGCACTTCCGTTGTCCGCAGCGTCCCCTCAATGATAAGATGATAGCCAGATGCGCTCAGATCATCAATGAGTGCTTCGGTCATCTTGCCCGCAAATTTCTGTGTATGAAGCACGGCATCATCCCCGTATGCTGCCTGTAATTCTCCGTAGCGAGGATGATACTTTCGGTAGTCGTCACTCGAAACAAAGACGATGTTGCCGCTATGCTGCCGGGTGAATATATCTGCAAGTTTTGTCTTGCCCGCCCCCGGCTGCCCGGCAAGAAGATATGCCTGTGGATTTTTTGATGGTGTGACCGCGCCTAATAAATCGGCTTTGATTTTTTCTTTTTGTTCATCAAGCTCCTTTGCGCTGTAGTTCTCCGGCATCTTCTGTCTCCAACTCTCGAACGTAAGCGCGAGCACGCACAAACTCCTGCTTCAGTTCCGCTATATCTTCGGGCGTGTTGTAGCGGTCGCCAAGAATCCTGTGCAAGATTGTGCGGAGTTCGCTTTGGAAGCCGGACACCGGATGCACGGCATCCTGCGGATCAAGTCCCATGCGATCCTTGATACGGCTCACATCTGCCAAAAGCTCTGCAAAACCTTCATGCAGGATCTCCTTTGCTTCAATGACTTCATACGGAATCATTGTATCGCCCCCTTTGTTCGCATTATACCATAAAAGCGCATCGAAGACCATATCCCACCTTCGATGCGCCTTTGTCTTACTTGAAGCGAACAAACCCACGCGGCTTTTCACGTTCGTAACCGCTCGCAGCAGCACGCTCCTCGTTATACGGATCAGTGACAATGATCTTTGCATCCTGCGCCTGTTTCTCTCGTTCGATTTCAGCATCCAGTTGAACTTGACGCTGATCGCTTTCAAGTTGAACCTTCGCTGCAAGCAGGGCTGTCACCTGTGATTGATCCGCGACACTAAGCGCGTTCAGCTGCTCCATAATCTGACGTAGCTCTGTTTCGCCTTTGGCGTTGGAAGCTGCTTCCACAAGACGGTGTACGGTCTCTCTCGTGTTATCGTTGTCTGCGATTGCCGTCTCTGCAAGCTGCGCATATTTGGCTGCGGATGCGGAAATCTCCTTGCGTTGGCGCACAAGATTGCGCGGTGCTTCATAGTCTTCGTGCCCCTCATTGTAGGAATGGAACGAGGTGCTCTCCGTGAGCAGGTCTTTTTGCATTGTGTTGTGCAATTCAGCAGCACGGCTTTGTTTTTGCTCTGTCATGCCGGTGGCAAGGTGCATAACCATTGGATCCAGAGGGATCTTGTTGATGATGTCAATACCGAGCTGCTCTGCGATATTCTCGACAATATGTAGAAATTTTTCGCCGAAGAGTACAGATTTGATAATGCGTGTATAGTCATAGACGGAACCGCCCTGCCCTTCCAAATCTCCGAAAAAATAGTGCCGAGGGTCGAAGGTATCACGCCACGAGATACGCACAGGATCCCAGTAATTTTCAGGCTCCCACGGACCCCACCACCCCCATGCCTCTCCTTTGTGGACATTGGAGACGAGTGCCCCTGATGACGCAGCAATGGTGAACGCGGCGACAACCAACACTTTCTTTCCATACTTGCCGAATCGATTTGCCATGATGCGTAACCTCCCTCACCGGAATATGCCTTGCTGATCGGAGAGCTTAAATCCAGAGCTGCCGAACTGCGTATTGACAAGTTTGCTGATACGATCAGCAAAATACATATACATAAGGACGACAAGAATGAGCTGCAAGAGCAGTATGTTGTTTGCAACAGCTTGTTTCACAACACCGCCGCTTCCTCCTAGGATCCCCATCAAGGTAGCTGTATAGGATTCGAGCGAAGAGCCAAAATAACCGCCGTGCTTGAGTGCCGCCGCAAATTCCTGTACGGTCTTTGCATTATAGATCCCATCAGGAGCGTAAGCGTCATAGTTCGATGCCGCAAATTGAGCATACTCCTCATCGCTGTCAAAGTGACGGTAATAATCCCCCTCCGGCGATATGCCCGCTATTTTCGCCCCGTTATACGCCTTGATCCCCCCATAATTGTGATCCTCAACGGCGAGTGCGCTCGAAAAGTGCCCGGATTCGAGTGCAAGCTGCGCCCAAATCCATTCAGGAGAAATACTTTTTCCATACCGCTCCTGCATGATCTGTGAGATACGGTAAGCCAGTTCAGCTTTTGGACGACCGGAGATAGAGACACTTGACGCACCGGGTGCTCCTCCGGCAGACTGCGCCTGTACGGTCTGTGACATGAGTTCGCCGACGACGATGTGCTCCATCGTCGATTGGAGCATCGCAGCAAAGAGGCAGAAGAACATGAGATTGATCGATGCCGCAAATACACTGTTGATGCCATTCGAGGCAAGATGACGCATATGCTTTAGCCCCGCCAGCGGGAATACCGTAAAGCTGAACAGCACCGTCATATAGAACTCGACGTAGGCGAGCGCGATATAATAGCCGATGAGGCAGAACAGCAAAAATAGGATGACGGCAAGGATCAGCATGAGGAGGACAGCACCTGCACCCGCACCACCGAGCAACAGTGCTAAAACATCCGATGCACTGCCGGAATGAAGCACGCCATTAAATACCGGAGCAATGATGTTCATGCCCTTTTGTACGATTTTTGTCGGATCGGAGACTGCTGCCTCTGCGGCTTCCGGATTTCCACCGGCAAGCCCGCCAAGAGCAGGAAAACCATGAAGCGAAAGGTTGCCGACAAAATCCCCCCAGTTGTAGAGGAGAGCAAGACAGAACCCATAGAACAGCCCCCGTCGAACGAGCCACTTAAATAGTCCCTCGCGGTCTTCGCTCGTCGGCATCATCGCCTTGTTCATTGCACCAAGCACAAGATCGATTGCCACAAGGACAAAGAATATCTTCGTCACATAGTTTTGCAACGTCTCCAGCCCTGTCGTAATAAGCTCGACGACCTTGTTCACGAGATCACTGATGGGCTTTGCAAAATCCTCCGTGACCGCCCAATCCTTTGTGTGCCCGTGGAAATCTACACCACCAAGCCCAAATCCGCCGCCCTCTGCCTTCTCCAGTTCGAGCAGTCCCGGAACGTAGAGACCGGGATCGGTTGGCTCCCCATAGACACCATTCGGAAGCACCTCGAAATGACAATGCGGTCCCGTCGAATTGCCCGTACTCCCCGCTTTTGCGATGAGCATTCCCTGCGTTACATACTCCCCCACGCCGACCAGAAGTTCCTGATTATGCCCGTAAAGAGTATAGAGTGCCCCTCCATGATCGATCATGATGGTGTTTCCATAGCCCTGCATCCAGCCCGAATAACTCACCGTGCCCGATGCGGCAGCATAGATTGGATCTCCATAATCGACAGCAAGATCAACACCCGCATGGTAGGATGGCTGTCCTGTAATCGGATGAATACGATGCCCCTGCGGACTGGTTACGACCATCGGCTGACCGACCGGAGAGACCATTGTCATCGCCGCTGCGGTCTGCGCCGGAGCAAAAGAAACGAGGAGGGCGAACAAAGCGGCAAATACGGTCAAAACGTGGCGCATACATCGACCTCCTCTCAAAAATAGGACTTGTCAAGGTGTTAGAACTGTGCTACGGTAAGAAAAAACGGAAGGAATGATGATAATGGGACTGTTCTGGGGATCGAAGAAGGAAAATCCTGCGCCACCCCCTGCTCAAAAAACTCCAGAGATGACACTACATGAAAAACTTACACAACCCCTAGAAATCGGCTATGTTACCGGTAGCGGACCCGCAAACGCATCTCCTGAATTTGGCTATATCATCCGCAGAATGGATGACGGCGTGTACAAGAACAACTGTCATATCCGTGAAATGAAAGAAATGCTCAAGGAACTCCTAATAGAGAACAAAAATCTTCGCGAGCGCGTCGAACGGCTCGAACAGCAGAATCAGCGATAAACTCCAAACAGCGGACAGAATAACTTGTCCGTTGTTTTTCAATTGGATTCATTATCCGGCTGTCCCGCGCTCGACCTTTGCCTGTTTCGGCTGTCCACTCCAGAGCGCAGTTCTTGAAGGATACGTGATCCTGTATTGTCCTTTGTCTTCTGGAAGCTGTCAATCGCCTCCCGATAGCTCCGTACCGGGCTGCGGCTCATCACATAATTGCGTCCGAGCTGTGTGAGTGTCCCTTTCATACCGCCGTTTCCTGCCGCTGCTGCCGCCGCCTGTGCTGCGGCAATGTTCCCCGTTGCCGCAGCAGCACCCGCAACCGCGCCCTTAAGTGCACCGGTCATATCGCTGCCGCTGAGTTGGGGCTGTCCGCTGAGAAGTCCTGAGACGAGCTGCGGTATCTTCTTGACGAGCAGGAAGATCAAGAGCGATGCAAGCACTGCCTGAAACAGCAATGCAAGGTCTTCGGCTGGATTATTCGCCTGAATGATCTTATCGGCAAAACCTTCGATGAACGGCTTTGAGACAGCCGATAGGAATGCGATGACGCAGACCTTGAGCGAGAGATTGAACATCGCACCGATTGCCTTTTCCGTGAGGAAATTAAACTTGTTCATCGTGCCGAATGCAAGACACGGCAGGGCAAGCAGCGCCATCGTATAGAACTCGATTCGCGCCATAAACATCTCCAGCGCGACCATAAAGAGGCAGCCGCCGATGACGAGGATGCAAATAATGTCGAGAAGGAGTACGCCGGGCTGCATGACCGCTGCGATGGTCTGTACGACATCCGGAATCCAGCTGTCAGCGTTCGGTGTCCAGATTGCCGTAAACATCTTCAATGCAATCTGCACGAATGTATCACTCGCCTCGCCTACGACATTATTGGCGATGGCTGTATTATTCCCACCCGCACGGAAGCCGAGTACTTCAAAGCCGGACATGAGTGCTCCCATGAGACTGATCCAGTTCATCATGAGGAACATGAAGAATCCCATTTTGAGGGTCATATTGATGAGATATTGGAGCTTATCCCCCGACATGAACTTAACCGACAGCTCCCACGTCGCCTGTACGACGGTCAGGATGATGAGGAGCCGGAGGCAGTAGGGCAGAATATTCTCCGCACCGGGCACAATCACATGCTCGGTGTAGTGGTTCATAAAAGAACCAAGGATGCTGATGTCCTCGACGCTTGACCCTTCGCCGCTCACAAGTTCCGGTGTGTAATATTCGACCTGCTGCGTCTGCGCCGTCTGGTCTGCCATCGACCAGACCCCCGAACCGATCAAAAATGAGCCGAAGTTAAAGGCAAGCCCTGCGCCCAGCATGAGCTGCCAGACGAATTTTTTACCGTCCTCAATGCCAAATGCGACCATCATGCCCGCGATCGCCGTCATGACGACAAGAACAATGTGCATTGCCTTGATTGCGCCGTTTGCAAGTGTCGTCAAATTCTGATCGAATGTGCCGCCCAGTCCCGTTCCGGCACTCGCAATGTCTTCTGAACTACCTGCGGCAAAGCCGATGCCGTTCATCTGAAAGAGGATAAGACCAAAAACGGCAAGCGTGAGGAGAATGTGTTTCGTGTGCAGACGTTCCCTTAGTTTTCGTGCAATCCCTGCTGTCCCCATGTGCTCCTCCGTTTTCATCACCTTATATAATCCATTCGTGAACATCTTGCGATTATATTCAGGTGCCCAAATTGGGCACCTGAATATTTTTTTCAAGCGTTCATATTTTTTAGCGTTTTCCTGCAAAATCATGCAGTTTGTTCGCTACCGCACGATCGCGTGCCTCTGTCTGTGCCTTTTCCGTGTTATCGACGTACCACTTCTGCGCCTGCATAGCAAGGAGCTGGGCGAGAAGCTCCTTTTGGTCGGCTCCCTGTAATACCCCCGCAGCGGCAATCTGGATTCCTGCCTGTAGCATTTGCTGTTGCCCCTCTGCCTTATTTGCAGCAGCGACAGCCTCATGAACAGTTTCGTTCGTCGATTCCGTGACCTTCTGCGAAGCCTTTGCACGCTCGGCAGCCGCACGGTAGGTCGCATCCAGTGCTTTGTGGTTCTTCTGCGTCTGCTTATAGAAATCGACAAGGGTCGTCTTTCCATTGATCGCATCCTCGATCGCCCCGATCTCATTTTTCAGAATCGCGGTCGCCGAACTGTTGACGTTGAGGATGCTGGGAATCTTCCCCTCTTTCTTGAGCGCAACAATATCTTGAACAATGTCAATCGTTTTGCAGAGGTCTTCCGCTTTTTTGTTCTTCTGCATCCAGCCTTGCAGCATGTCAAGGTTAATTTTTTTGGCATCCAGAATCATCAGCCCCAGCTCTTTCTCCTCTGTGGTGAGAATTTTCGCTGTGGTGATCGCCGTCTTGATTGCTTCTTCGATATTCTTCTGATCGAATACGGCAACGGCTGCCTCTGTTTGATGACTGCGCATCATCATTGCTGCAAAGGGCGTTGTAACACCAAGGAGCAGTCCCGTAACAACTGCCATCTGTAAGCGTTTCGTACTCCAATTCTTGAACATGGTTCTTCTCCTTTCCCTAGCCGGTAGGCACATCACGAACGAGGACACGCTCTTTTTCATAGGCAGTCAGCGTCTGTCCTTGCTCCATTTTGGTCTGTAAATATTTGGTCTCGGCTTGTTTTATGACGTTCTGCAGCCCCAAATTCCGCGCCTGAACGCTCTTTACGATATTCTTTGCATAATCCTTCTGCGAGCGTCTGCGGGGGGAATTATGCTGAACTGCATTCTCGATCTCGCGCTCTTCATAGCCGATGGAGAAAAGATGCAGGATGATCTGCTCATCCATTTGCCCGTTAAATGGCAGCGGAATATCCCGCTCAATCTCCTCACGACAGTTCTCATACATTTCCTCTGCATCTTTCTCGCCGCGTACGCGTATGCGCTCACTCGCAAAGGAATACGACCTGAGCTTGTGCTTCGCTTCGCGAATACTTTTCTTGTCGGTCGCAAGGAGCACAGGCGTGCTTTCTTGTACCTTCTCAACCTCCTCTGCTGCCTCCGGCGCATCCTGTGTTCGGATGCGTACGGCATCACCCTGCGTACGCGGGGCACCTTCCCAAACGGACGACATATCCGTCTGCGGTTCTTTTGCAGTAATAATCCCGGCGGACACTTCCTGCACTTCTCTCGCTTCTGCAAGAATTTTGTTTAGGTACTCCTGTGTCCGTTCATGATCCGGGATACCACCAAAAGCGAGGAGCAGTTCCCTGACCTCCTCCTCGCTTGCGCCGTACTTTGTAAGTAATTCCCGCGCTGCCAAGACGTTATAATGCCGACGATCTGCAGCGACACCGGAATCCGCTCCGGCATCGATGAGCACGTCATCATAATCCGTGATGAGACGCTGATAGATGTCCGCAAACTTCACATAATCCCCATCGAGGAAAGAGGCTTGTTCTGTTTCTCCCGACAAAAGTGCCGCAAGGGTCTTATCCGAATCCCTCCCTGCGGCAGCGAGAAGAGGCGATGCGCGGAGGATCCCCTCACGCAGCATCTCTTCGTCCATGCCCGCAGAACGCAATGCCCCTACAATCTGCGCTTCCGCTTCGTATGGAAGGGTATCTCGCCGCAATGTACGCATCGCGTCTTTGAGACACGCCCGATAGACTTCTGTGTCACTTTCCACATCTGCGGATGCCGCATCGATCGCCTCATACGCGCCGATCTCACGGACGGTAGCGGAGGCGATTTTCCGCACATACGCTTCTTTATCCCGCCCCTCGTAGTCGGTTGTCCCCATCAAAAGCTGTGCCGCCGTTTCCTCCTGTGCATCAGAAGTGCGAAGAAAACGCGTAAGAGCCTCCCCTTCACGCACGGCAACAGGGCGTGCTGCATCCTTGCTGCGGCTCTCCCAAATATCCTGAAAAAGCGGCTTCATTCCCTCCGTCTCTGCTTTAACGGATTCCACGATCATCGTTCGGTGCTTTTTCCAGACACGATGCTCAAATGCGGTGCGCTCTGCTGTATCACCGGCAAGAATGCCGTAGAGGCTTCCGCCGAGATACTCCTCGCGTACTTCTCCTCGTGGAATATGCTGCTTGCGCATATTTTCGAGAATCCCCTGATCCGCAGCCGCTAGGATTCCTGCAATCTGCCGCAATGGCTTTTCATAGAGTGCGTTAAAACGTGCGCCCGGTGCAGGAAGATTGAAATTTGTTTCTTCTGCTGCCCCCTGCGGCAGAATCTCACGAAAATATTCGTTTACAGCGTCCTGATCGTCGAAAAGAAGGGGATAACGGCTTTCATGCAGGGTCGTACGCAGCTGATTGATTCCGTACCCCTCGTTCTTCATGGAGAGCAGCACATTCTTTTCGATGCGCCTTACAGCGGCAAGAAGATTCGGCATTGCAAGGGCTTCTGTACGGTAAGCGAGTGCAGCGTCCACCCTGCTCACCTCTCTTTCCATGCGGATTTGAGTGCCGACCAGAAATCTCCGATGCCCCCTGCCCCGCCGCCGAATGGCTTGCCGAGTATCTTCGTATCAATTTTTCCTTCCTTGACCGCCTGATTCAATGCTTCTTCAAGGGCATTCATACGCGTCTCAATGCAGTTGACCCGAATTGCGAAATAGCAGATCATGACGACACAGAGAAAGATGATGCTGGTTGTCATAATGCTGCCGCCTCCTCTTTCGGATATTCCGGAACAACAAGCTCATTTTCCTTGATCCAGTATTCGTTGAAGTTCTCTGCGCCGTAGTTTTCGATGATGCGCTGGCATTTCGCAAGCGCAACGTCCCCTACGGCTGCGTATGAGAGTGTGAACGGACAGAGATCAAGCGCGAGGTTGTAAAGACGCGACCCCTGCGGGCTGTCATAGTAGTATTCCCGCTGCGGCTGTGCATGGGCAAGCAGATGAATCTGCTGCTTGTTGAGACCGAATTGCCGGTAAAGCTCCATCCGGCTCTCCGTGATCGCGAGCTTATCCGGCAAAAAGATACGAGACTGACAGGAGGAGAGTACGGTGTCAAGGATGGGAGACTTCGCAATATCATCCAGCGACTGCGTAGCAAAGAGTACGGACGTGTTGTACTTGCGCAGCGTCTTGAGCCATTCCTTGATTTTCTCCGCAAACATGGGATTTTGAAAGAAGACCCAACACTCATCAAGAACAATGAGTGTCGGCTCCTGATTCTTCTTCTCCGCACTCTTCACGACCTGTTCTATCCGGTGAAAGATATACATGAGCGTCGTGCCGACAATGCGGCGGGCATTCATCAGGGTTTCCATCTCAAAGCTCTGCCAGCTGGTGATCGAAAGATGATCCTCGTTGCTGTCGAATATCTCGCCGTATTCGCCCTTGTTTCCCTGATTGTCGGCAAGGGACATCGGATAGAACGCTGTTTTGAGTTCCCTGTTTTGCAGAAAACTGATGAACGTCGTCATGGTGCGGTCGCTCTCCTGCATTCCTGCTACCGTGGCAAGTGAATCACGAATGATGCTCTTTTGGTCGGGCGTAACTTCAACGCCCTCCTCGCGCAGGTAGTCGCAGAGCCAATCCAGTGCCCATTGACGCTCATCCTCATCATCGATGCGGGAAAGCGGCTGAAAGGAAAGTGAACGGGATTTGCCGACATCGTAGAACTTGCCGCCCACACCCATCGTGAGGATTTTACTTGATGCGCCTTTATCAAAGATAATGACGCGTGCATTCGGATATTTGCGGAATGCCGCCTCAATACAGTTGAGATGGACGGATTTACCGGCTCCTGTCGGTCCAATCATGAGTGAGTGACCAACGCCTTTGATGTGCAGATTGAGCCGATACGGTGTGCTTCCATCCGTCTGCGTATAGAGCAGCGGCGGTCCATTCAGGTGCTTGTTTCGCTCGTCTCCTGCCCATGCAAGGGCAAGCGGCATCATGTGGATGAGATTGCCGGTCGAGATCAGCGGTCTGCGGATATTTGCCCCAACGAGACCCGGAATGCAGCCGAGCCACGCATCGATAGCGTTAAAGTCCTCGATTTTGACACGCTGCATACCACGC
The DNA here is from genome assembly GCF_030644225.1 of Selenomonas dianae. NCBI lineage: Bacteria > Bacillati > Bacillota > Negativicutes > Selenomonadales > Selenomonadaceae > Centipeda > Centipeda dianae. The sequence continues at coordinate 2,281,224 of NZ_CP128650.1, forward strand.
TCGATAAAGATCTGCCGAATGAGTTTTGCTTTTTCCTCTACTACCTCCCGATCCTCGTCCATGACGATAATCGCCGTCGAGTAGTAGACGAAAGAAATGTGATCGCCCTCAACGGCGTTCATCGCATCCCGAATCTCGGCGATGCGATCAACGGCGACATCATCGATGTTTTCGGCGTTCTGTACGCTGTCGCGCACGGTGACATCGGCAATCGTAGAGGAAATCGACTGCGTTTTCCCCTTCCATTGCCGACGTTCACTATCCAGCTGGCTGATCACATCATTCTTGCTCATGCAATAAACACGCGTCACCCAGCGGTACGCAAAGTCGAGCCGATGAAACTCGTCAAAGAGTCCAAAAATGGACTCCTTGCCGTAGGAGATCGGCGCAATGATACGCATGTGCTTTCGTCCGAGCTGCGGCTCAAGCCCTCCGTACAGCGGCGTGTCATAGAGGTACTTATCCAGCAGAAACGGTGTCTGCGGATATTTGAGCGGGCGCGGTCGATCGGAGACCATCGAATGAAGATAGGTAAAAAGCCCATCTTCATCAAGAAATTCCGTATCAATGCGTAGATTACGACACATCAGGTAGAGCTTGTGGAGCTGCTCGCCAAACGCTTCTAACACATCATCCGCTTTGGTGACTTTGCGCTCGCGCCCCTCAACAATAAACTCCTTGAGCTGCTCCTGCCGATCCTTCGGCGGCAAAAACAGAAGTGTTGCATAGAAATGAGACTCGAAATACATACCGCTCGAAAAAAGGCGGCAGCGTTCTGCATCCATCCCCCGCGTTACGATGTCCGGAAAAGCATTTGTCGTCTCGTATGCGGTAGAGGGGACACGCTGCGCCTCGAAGTAGAGCGTAAACCCCGTCTTCATTGCAGCGATCGATGCCTGCATCCGATTTGCGATAACGGAAAGTTCCTCCTCCACAGAGGAATCCAAATCGGGACCGCGATAACGCCATGTTGCAAGGAGCGAACCGTCCTTGTTGATGCAGACGGCAACGCGCTGATCCGCAACGCTGATGCTCATTATGCGCCCGAACGGCATAATATCCGAGAGACGATCTACCTTGCGCCGGAACAGATTAAGTTGGTACATATTCACTCTCCTCCCACTCCATCGGCAGATCAATCAGATCCTCGATCTCCGGCGGCAGGGTTGGTACGGGTGTTTCGGTCGTATGCTGTGGTATATGTTTTGTTGCAAGAAGCTCCTCAATCGTCCGAAAACCACAGATCGGCGGAACGACTGCTGCACGGAAAAGTCCGGGAAGACTGCCCCACCAGAGGTCTTTGGCATTAAAATCTTCAACGATATAAGGAATCCCCAGCATTCCAAGCAGCTTTTCAAGATATGCCTCTGTCCGCGCGTAGTCTTCCTGTGAGACAAGGGCAACGGTCTGATTGTTGTAGTAGCCGTTCAGCCGCTGCAATGTATGCCCTGTCAAAATATCTTTGATATATTTTCGTGACGGACACCATTTCCCTGTGTATCTGCGCAGTTCCTTTTCTGCTTCCGTCTTATCAAAAAGCAGCAGCCGCTGTACATGACGGCACGGAATCCCGACACCATGAAGATCCTCTGTGATCTGACGCAGCACAAGCTCCTGTGAACCGACGACGGAAGGAAGGGTCAGGACGAGGAACTGCTCATCCCCGAGGCGCACATGATTGCTCGCAAAGTCAAGATCAATCCCTGTTGTCAGAAAAACATCAAGATCGACCGGAATATCCGGCATAGCAACATGTGTACGTCCAAGCGTCAAGGAAAAGGTAAGGTAATCGACAATTTCCTGATAGGAAAGAACAGTTGCCTCCGCGTCCTTCGGAAAACTCCATGCCATGCGCCGCAGCGTCATCGCGAGATCATATTCCATGTCGTAGATGGACTGCGGCTCATCCTGAAAACCGTTCACCACTACGCCATCTTTGAGGAACGGATTCCAGCAAAGGGTGAGAAAGCACTCCACATCCCCATCTTCCGCATACTGCTCTTCGAGCCAAATACTCCATCCTCTACGGAACGACGGAAGATAGATCGGGTTTTTCCATTCATAGAACGGAATCCTCTGCGGAGGGTCGAACCGCTTGTAGCGGATCACCCCCAAAACGCTGTCGTCTTTATTGCGCATGACATTCTCATGGGTCAATGCTCCCCAAGGCAGCCAGTCTGCGATTGTTTTGTTGTCGAGATGATACTCTTTCCAAGACATAGCATACGATCCTTTACGTTGAGTAGTAGTCGCGCTTTGACCAGTAGCGACTGAAGCACTCGAAGAATTGAGCATCTTCCATTGAGAAATAACGCACAGCGAAATGCACAAGGACATTCACGCTCAGAATGTACCAATAGGACAGCCCAAAGGTCAGCAGAATAAGAAGAGCTGCGCCTACATTCCAGACAATGCAGCTGCGGGGCACATCCATAAATAGGATGTACTCCGTCAGCGACCGGTAGATCGGAAGATGAATCCACGAGGCTTCCTGCACGTTTTTATTCTCATCCATAATGTCTCCTTAGAACAAGGATCCACTGATTCCGGTACCGAACATATTCTCCATGAACTTGCCAACGCCGAGTGCGATTGCTCCACCACCCGCTCCCTTGACGCAACGGTTCATGATCTGCTGTTCCCAGCCCATTGCCCAGCTCATGCCGCCCATGGCGATCGATCCTGCAATAACGAGCTTCGGAATCGGTCCGGTGAGAGCGCTTGCAAGAACGTTGAGAGGCTTGTCGAGCGGGTCGATTCCTGTCTGGATCTCCGTTCCCTCAGAAGCAAAGCCAACGGCTGCCGGAAGCATATAAAGCCCCATGAGTGCGAGCGTCGGCAGTGATGCCTTCGCGAAGGACAGAACATCCTTCTTTGTGATGCTGCGCATCGCCGCAACTTTGCTGCTTAGTTCCATCTTTACACGCTGGATTTTCATTGTGTTTTCCTCCCTAAAATTACATCTTCTATCCTGTGGAATAAAGAATCCCGCATTCTATTGTAAACCCATGCAGTAAAAAAATACTGCACGTTTTTATAAGTCTGCTGTAATTTGCCCCTTCACAGCCGGTATCATTCTTTCCCCTGATCCAGCCGATGCGTTATGTAATCATGGGCATTTCTGTCCCATCCATCAATGGATAGTACCTCCGCAATGACACGCGATGCCGCCCTGCGCTCGATGTAGACAATCACATCGATGGCGCGGGCGATGCCCGCTTGCTGTGAGGAGATGGAAACGCGACTGACAAGATCCTCAAGACGGAACAGCGTATCATGGGCGCTGTCACTATGTACGGTGGAGCAGCCCCCGCGATGCCCGGTTGACCACGCATCAACGAGCGTCAATGCTTCCTTGCCGCGCACCTCACCGACAACAATCCGATTCGGTGAGAGGCGCAGCGTTTTCCGCAGCAGATTATCCATGTCCACAGTGTCTGTGGTCGAGAGTGCGACATAGTTCTCCGCCGTGCACTTGAGTTCTTTCGTGTCCTCAATCGTAACGACGCGCTCATCCAGTGCGGATATTTCAGCAAGGATGGCATTGAGCAGCGTGGTCTTTCCGGAGCCGGTGCCTCCCGCCGCGATGATGTTTTTCTTCCCATGAATGGCAGCAAGGATCGCTTCCCGTTGATGCTCTGTCATTGCCCCTTGCCGCACATAATCTTCGAGTGTAATAACGATCTTGGAGTGCTTGCGGATGTTGAAGCTCGGTGCTGTGACGATCGGCGGCAGTTCTGCCTGAAAGCGGCAGTTTGCGAACAGGCGGGATTCCGGGATATTCGCCTGTAAGGATGGATCCGTTTTGAGATCGATCACCTGCCCGGACATGTCAGCAATCATGTAAATGATGCGTTTCGTATTTTCCGGATTCATGATAATATCCGTACTCTGAAAGCCTTTATCAAAAGTATCAAGCCAAAGTCTGCCATCCGGATTGACCATAACCTCAGTTACATTGTCGTCGTGCATATAGTGCATGATGGACGCACCGAGGCACGTTTCCAACACCTTCAGTCTCCGTTCCCGTACCTCTTGCTCTACTTCACGATTGGATTCACTCATCTGTTATGCTCCTTTTCGTTCATCCTGTTCGTCATTCTCCTTTGCCCATGTAAGGATTGCCGCATGACAAGCCTCTAAATATGCAGCACGGCGCTCTGCATCCGTCAGCGTTTTCGAACGTTCGGGCTGCGCTGTTTCAGTAACTCCTCCACTTTCTGAGAGAGTGTTCCCGGCAGCTTCACGAGACTCCGCTTCATTTTGTCCTTGAGTGAGGAAAACTTCACCTGTTTGAAGTTTGCCATTATCATCACTTCCTTTCGTGGCTTCGACTTCATCGGAAACGGATGCTCCTTCGGGCAATCGCTCCGCACCGAACCGTGCCTTGGCAACGGTCTGTTGCCGCTCCTCGATCTTTTGACGTTCCGCTGCGTGTACCGCAAAGAGCTGCGAAAAGCTCTGTATCTGTGTCGCTGTATCGGAAAAAAGCGGAGGATCCATGATGCGATCCATGAAATACTGTTCCTCGTAGTAGCGGATTTTCTTCCCATAAATGGGACGGAATCCCGCAACAAAGACGAGTTCACGGTCAGCGGGCATACGTCGCACCTCATCCGGTGTCATGAGTTTACGCGCCATATTCGAGGTTGACGTAGACCCTTCAAACGGTTTTCCGTTATTCGATTTTGAATAGGAATGAATGGTCTTTTCACCGAGCGTGTCGGAAAGTGTCTTTGCCGTACCGCCTCCATCCTCAAGTGTCGGTGTAAAGTAAATCTGAACGTGACAGTTGCCGGGAATGGCATTGTCTTTCGTATAGATTTTGTTGAGCTGCCCCATACTCTGAGCGACAATACAGATTTTGACACCGTAACCTGCGCAGATAGCAAGAGACTTCTCGATGCTCTCGAGTTTGCCTAGCTGCGGGAACTCGTCGAGCATGAGAAGAAGCCTCTGCTTCTTTGGTTTTTTCTCCTTTGCCGGATTCCCCTGTGCATCCTGCTTGCGCTCAAACTCCATATCCCGCACGAGTTTCGCGAGCATGGTATTGACAAACAGGCGCAGGATCGGGCGCAGCTTGTCAATGTCGTTCGGCTGAAGGACGAGATAGAGAGAAACCTCCTGTGACGGGTCGAGCAAGTCGCGTAGCGTGAAGTCAGACACAGCCGTATTCTTGCGGATCAGAGGGTCTTGATAGACAGCCATTGCCGTCTGCGCCGTCTGCATGATGGATGCGGCGGTCTGATCTGCACCGTTATACATATTGGCGGCAGCTTCAGCCACTTTCGGATGCACGAGAAGAAGATACCACGGACCTTCTTTTTCAATGTGCATCTGGATGATCTTGTTGATCTCTTTCTTATCTGCCGCAGGAGAAATATCTGGCGTGGAAAAATTCAACGTGCGCCGCTGCGCCTCATCTGGATTCGTTTCAAGGCTGCGAATGGTGTCCCGAAGCAGGTCAAGGTTACTGAGCGGAGGCGCAGCATCTGTTTGTCCGGCAGACAGTGCCTCCTCATAGCGGCGTGCCCGTATTTCGTTCTCCTCAACCGCCTTTGCAAATTCAGGACACGCCTTTGCAAAGGGGCGAAAATCCTCAATGTACTCGCCGTAGATTTCTTTGAGGGGATTCGTATATTTCTGCTGATCCGTTTCCTCCTCCAAAAACTCTGCTTTTGATATATGCGGGTACATTTTCATCGTGGCAAAGAGCTTTTCCGTACTCATGGACGGCGATGACAGAAACGTCATAACGTCGGACGGACAAGGCAAAAGTCTCTTTTCCTGATGATGCTTATAGAGCAGGTGGAGGATAATACCGTTAATCAGCGCAACGGCAGAGTTCTCCCAGAAGGGATCTTTGCTGCCTCCCTCTCCCGTTTTCACCATCATCTCTGAGATGGTAGATACGTCGGTCAGCTCTTCAAAGGACTGGAAGTCGATTTCCGCAAAGGGATTCCATTTTGCCGACGAGCCGTCTTTGCAAAGCGGCTCAAATTTCATCACTTTCTGCCCCATGTGCTTCTTGCGCCATGCCGCCGTGAATGTCCAGAGTTCGCCCTTCGGATCAAAGAGAAATATGCTGTGCTTCCAGCAAATGCCCGTCGGTACCATGTTGCAGACGCCCTTGCCGCTGCGTGTCGGAGCAACAAGTAGAACGTGCTCGGGTCCATTATGGAGCATGATCTTGTCATTGAATGGGTTCCTTCCAACAACAAAGCCGGTTTCTTTGGCAGCAAGCCCTGCTTTCTTGATGTCGGCGGCTTTGGCGAAGTCTGCCGTTCCGTGTGAACTCATACGAATCATGCTGCGGTAAACCTGATAGCAGATAAAGATCCCCACACCGTAAACGATCCACGCCACATAGAAATATTTGCGTATGGTTATCTTGATGGCATCATAGAGTGCTGGATCCGATCGCCACTGGTCGATTGCAAACGGCTGAAAAAGGCTGCCGTAGATTCGTCCGGGCAAAAGTTCATGATAATCCAGCGCATCAGCAATGATCTGTGTCGTTGCCCAGTTCCCGACAACGTAAGAAACGGCAAGAACGGCAATGCAGATCAGGAAGAATTTTGTGCGATCTTTTTCATCCAGTTCCCACACAAGAAAACCTCTCTTTTCTCTATAAGATTCAGGTGCCCAAATTGGGCACCTGAACAAAACCTGCTTTCAATTCATTTTTATGGCGTGCCGAATGCAACAGGTTGCACAACATATACCTGAAATGTATGCCCCGGCTCCACTGTGATATTCGGCTGGACATTTGCTCCCTGCGACATCATATTCGAGGTCGTCGATATGAGATTGGCAAGTGCCCCCTGCATAGCAATCTGACCGCCTGTATAGGTGTCGCGTGCTGATGTATTGCCGCTGGCAAGTGAGCCAAGTGCTGCGATCGCACTTGAGATCATGCCCGCGCCAATCACACGGGAGGTATGCCGATGCACTTTGCCGACAATCCCGCTATATCCACCTCCATCGACAGCCACCATGCTCGTGCCTATATCAAAGGCATTTCCGTTCGGTAGGATGAGTGTCGAAAATACAACATTGACACGTCCATTCGTCGCGCTACCGTCTGACTTATAGGTACCAAGCAGCCGTGACCCGGCTGGGATCAATAGATTTGATCGCGTAAGGCTGTCATAAACATCCGCACTGACCTGCGCCGTTACTTGCCCGGGAACAGCGGTATCAATCCCCGTAAAGAGCATCGCAGGAATCAGTGTCCCTGCCTGAACGACATAGGGACTTCCGGAGGTAAGGGACAGATTCGCGGTCTGCAAGGTGTTCGACACTGGAATTACTGATGCTTCTCCAGACGGCTGCGCCGCGGCTCCTGCTACGGCAGCCTCTCCTCCTGCATTACTGTTACCGCTCCTTCCCAATGCAAAGTCGATGGCAGACGCAAATCGTTTTTCAAGTTCATCTGCGGCACGTTTTTCCGCAGCAAGCGCGGCATTTGCCGCCGAAGCAACAGGAGCAGGAACTGGTGTAGACACCGGAGCACTATATACGCCTCCCCCCGGTGACGCAGCAACACTATACGTCTGCGGTGAGGCATCCGGATCGCCCCGATTTACACGAGTTGCAACATGCGGGTCATCATCAGAATCCATCGGCTGCGCAGCCGCGACGCGTGCCCCCTGATTCCGCTGGTCAAGTGCACGCAAATCACGGTAGCTGAGTTCATCCTTTGCGGCAGTTTCTCCCGCATGTGATGGTGTCTTTGTCTCCTGTACCGATGATCCGTTTGGACGGCGCGGGGCTTTGCTCCCGGGATCGTCTTGAAAGAAGACATAGCTCATTGTGAACGCAAGCAAAAGCCCAATGACGGTAAATCCGACAATTTTGCGTCGAACCCCATAAACTCTCTTGTGCACGCCGCTGTTCATGCGGACATCGCCGGGATTCTGGTCGCTTGCATCTCCCTCAAGTTCTTTTGGAGATTCCTGTGCCTCGTCCTCGTCCGTTGTGCGGCTGCGGTTACGGTTGAAATGGGTCTTAAAGGCTTGAATGAATTTGGTGATACTGCCCATATTCGCCATACTGCTCACCTCGCTTTATGCTCGATCGTGATGCTCTCATGCTCACTTACCCGCAGCTGCGCCTTATCAAACGGGGCATCGATGATATAGTAATCATCTTTCTGCTGGTAGTTGATGAGCGTCATCATCCGATTCCCCTTTTCTTGGATGAAGATAGGAACCTGCCGCTGCGGAATCTTCTTGAACTTCAAGTAAACGCGCATCCCATCGGAAAACACCATTTCGGGACGGTACTCTGAGTTCTTCCCCTTGACCTTATAACTAAAGTCAAGGTTTTCGACACTGGAAACATTGACAGAAGTCGTCCGCAGGGCTTCTTCTTTCTGGTGTGTACGCAGCATATTCTGACGATCTTCCGCTGCATACGTCCATGTCACCATCGGATTGTACCAATCGGAGCTGTGTACGATGAGCTGATAGCTGCGCTTATCCGTTACAACAATAAGATTGGTCGTTGAAACTTCTACAATCGGTTTAAGGTATAGGTGAGGAACACCGTCTACCGTCGCCGAAGATACCGCCCATGCTGCTGTATCTCCACCGCCGACAAATTGAATGGTCTCCCCCTTGCGGAACTCCAGATCGGTCAAATAACCACGACGGCAGTAGATTTTGTAGAGCTGCGTAGGAGAATACGCAAAGGTCATTGTGGAATTGCCCTGTGCGTTGACCGCATCTTGCGTGTCATTGACATACGCAGCAGGGGCAGGATTGACAAGTGCCCGATCCGTTGGGGCAGGGACGGCAAGGCGCACCATTTCCTGCTCCCGCTCATACCCATCCAGCCGCTCTCTGAGGCGATCAAGGATATTCATGATCTGCGTCTGCGACATACTCACTGCGTAGATGCTGTCGCGGAGGTCATTCAGTTCCTGTACTTCTGATTTGGTCAGTCCCTTTGCATGAGCGGTACGACCTTCTGTTTTGGCAGCGGGCAGTTTTTCACTCTCGGCGTCACTGCTCTGGGCACGATTTGCGACAAACCGCGCAAGGGTTTCCTCCATAGGGGGCGCAGCACTCTGCACCTGTTCCGATGCTGCGTCCGCAGACGCGCCATCAGACGCATACACAGGAACACTGAAAAACATTCCAGAGGAGAGCAGCCCACCGAGGACTGCTGCGGCAAGATGTTTTTTCATACGTTTTTGTAAGAGCATTTTCTTCTCCCTTCAGTACATCCGATTACTTCGCCGGTTCCTGCTGTTTGGGCTGGGGTGTATTGTTGTTCTTTTGCTTCGTACCAATCTCTGCCGAGAAGTTGAGGTCAGAGATGTAAAGCCCCAGCGGATTCACAAGCAAGGTCTGATCGTCCTTCGGCGGGATCGTTGTCACGGCAAAGACACATTCGTATTTTTTTACCTCCTGTTTGCCGCTGGCAATGTTAAATTCCTCCTCTGTCCATGTAGCATGGTAGGAATCCGTATCCGGAATCTTCTTGATGCCCGTGATCTTCGTCTGGACGGTATACATTGCGTACTTACCCTTGAAACCTTCATTCCGCTGGATCGCCGCATATTTCTGTGCGGCTGCCTGTGTGAGGTACGCAAATGCTTTTCCCTGCATTTTTTCCTGTTGAACAGGATCGAGCTGGATATTTCGGGCGTTCTGGATGAACTGCCCAATGAAATATCGAACTTCGACTTCCTGCGGCGTGTAATCCTGTGCGATAAAAGCACCTGCTTTTTCTACCTCGCCCGTAGATTTATCCACGGTGACGACGTAAGGGATGATCTGCGATTTGAGTGACTGCACAGTTAATCCAATGGAGAGTACAATGCACGCAACAAGCAGACCGAGTGCAATACGCCGCCAATTATAATTCTGCATGGCAACGCCACCGATGCGCCGATCGATCACCTCGCGTGCCTGTTCGGCAGGGCTTAACGGTTTGCCCGTATCAGAGAACTTCTCCGGCTGATGGAAAGATTTTAATCCCATGTTCTACCTCCCTGTTTTTCCTGTAGGTACATCCTGTCCACCGAAATATGCAATACGGCGATCAGAAAAGGTCAGCCCCTCCGTGAGGACAGAAGTCTCTGATTCATGTTCTACCGCAACCTCTTCCGGTGGCTCAGGAGGCGCGACAGGCGGATATTGTGCTGCAATCACCGATGCTTGTTGAACCACAGGTGAAACTGTGCCAGCGGATGGCAATGGAATATGAGCAGTAACGCTTCCCTGCGGGACTGCTCGCTGCGCAAGCTGCCCCTCCCCAATCGGAACTGCTTGAATCACCTGATCTTTGGGGATTATCTCATTGTTTTCCGGCTGCGGCTCGACGCTGTACGGAATCATCACATCCTCTGACACCGGCGGCGATTCTTCCGCATAAGCCGAACCTCTCGCAACATTGACGAGAATGATTCCGCCGGCAAAAAGAAACGGAACAAGGAGTACGACTGCTGTCATCATCCCCAGAAGAAAACCATGCCGCAAGGTTTTCTTCTCAGTATCATCACGACAAAATGAATACGGTAAAATGCTCATGGATAACCTCCCTACACTCTACACAAGAACATCAGTAGATGATCTCTTCCCGCTCAATGCGCAGTTTTTTGGCAAGTTCGCCGATCTTCCTCTGAATTTTGCTCTCGAATGGATGGCGAAACAGCAGTGTAACTTTTTTCCCACTCATATCCAAACAGGCAAATTCGACAGGGGCAAGAATCCGCCAGATATTTCGATGCTGCGGCTGCATTTCCGCAAAGCTCTGCCATAAAAGAGCGTTGACCTTCTCATCTTTTGCAAAATCACATACGCGATGCCATACTGCATCTGCGGGAAATTCGCCTCTCTCTGAACGCAGGATAAACCGCAGATCATGCTCAATCAAAACGGCACGAATCAACACTTCTGCGTCCCTCATTCCGATCAGACCACGCAGAACCTCTGCAATGGAGAGTTCAGCATACATACTGTTGCCGCCAAGAGATGACAGGAGTGCATGTATCTTTGGCTGCACACGCATCTCGTAGTCGCTCCAGTTCCGCGCTGTCCATGTCCGAATCCTCATCTCTCCAGACATAACGCCCCCTCACCATCGTGTCAAAACAGGTATGACAACGGCTCTGATTCGCGCAAGGGACACTGTTCCTGTATAGCGTCCGTCGAAGCTGCGCGTCGTATCGGCGATGGGCAAGAATGCACCATCGGGCACAACGTAATCTCCCTGCGTAAGCTGCGGCAATGGACGATCACTACTATCCAGCTTACGCACATCACCGATATATACACCGTTGATACAAAAAGAACCTTGATCCCCGATGCTATACACGTCTCCGGCAATCGCTCCCACACGTTTCAAAAATCGGGTGTCTGTGTGCTGCACATATCCCCGTTGGAACGATAAGTCTATGACTTCCTCCGGTGGATCGTAGACAACAATGTCCCCACGCTCAATCTTTGTCGTCGGAATACGCAGATAGATACCGCGTGGCAGACTTGCAGTTGCGTTGTAGAATAAGATGTCCTGCTGCGGCATCTGCCAACCACAGATGTCCGCAAGAAGTGCAAGGATAGCAAATATAAAAACGACGGAGACCCAAATTTTTCGCCTTACGGTGAAAGAATCGATGCGTTTCAACATATTGCCGCCCTTCAAGGATAACCTAATGCAGAGTTAAAATACTGCACGTTTTTCTAAGTACGCGATTTTTTTCCTCTCCTACGATTTCTCTGACCGAATCAAGGTATTTGCGTAAGTATGCGTGAACGGTGCTTGCTGCAACCGTATCTACACCAGCAAGTCCGGCAAGTTCTCCGGCAGCGGCAAAGGGATGTTCAATCTTCGCGCGTATGATGCGCTCGTATTCATTCCTCTCGCCGCTATCCTGTGTAAAATGCTCTATGAAACAAATCAGAGAACGACATCGAGAGCGTGATTCGTAAAGGGATTCGAGCCAACCATCCGCAAGTGGAAGTTCTGCGCGAAGAACAAACGTACCGATGCGCATATCGATAATCGAGAGGAGATTTTGCAAGACAATCGGCGAATAAGCATCCGCTGTGCTTGCACGGTAGAATAAGAGTGATGACAATCTGCGTAGAATGCGCTCGTGCATCGCATATAGGTGACGCTCAGAAGCGGGCAGCCGAAGGGCGAGATAGTGAACACTTCTGTTATCACGATAATGACGCACAAGAAACTCCTCTTCCAGTGCGCTCACATTCTCGACGAGGACACGCGCAAGCAGCCGAGAAATTTCCTCCCGCTGTGAGCGAAGGTATCCTGCAAGAATACGGGGGCGTCTCTCACGCGCACACAGTCCTTGCAACTCTTCGAGAGAGACCTGTAATACCGATTTCTGCTGCTGCAACGCCTCTCGCAGTGCATTGGAGGCAAGTGTAAGCCCCAAGTCAGGGCATTTTATCCGCATTTTTGATTTCATGGAAAATCCTCCGATCAACCTATCAAGGACTTGCCCGCCCCTGTGGATTCCCGTGTCTGCGCAGGTATTCCTGTGCAAACATAGACACCTCTCCCTCGCCCGATGCCTGTGCCGTCAAGAACTCATGCAGAGGTCGTTTCACGGGAAGCGGCTGCGTCAGGCTCTCCTCTACGGAATCGGATTCAGGAGGAATGTAGGTGCGTGTGGGGGCTGGTTGTACGGTCTGCTCTTCTTGCTGCGACGTGCGCGGCGAGAATGTATAGCCGTTCTTGAGGGCAGCATGAAGCCACCCCGTCGGATTCCGAATGCTCTGCGTCTGCATGGCAGTTTCTAAAAGCTGCGCTTTTTCGTGCAAACATTCCGCACCGTATCGGCGCAAGAAATTTTCGGTCGATGTGTCTGATATACCGAGTGCAGCACAAAGGCTGCGGACATCGCCTGTTGTTGTTTCACGTATTCTATGCGTGTTCTCTGTTGTTGTAGTCTCTGTTACGCGCGTGCGCGAGGAGGACGTGCAAAACCGCGCCGCTATTGGGTTTTCGGCTGGTCTATTCGAGCGTGTCAGATTGACCTCTTCGAGCGGTTCATTTTGAACTGCATGTTGGGTCATTTTGACCTCTTCGATAGGTTCACCCGTATTGATTTTTTGACTTTCTATATCAATCCCCATGTCAGCGGATGAGTTGTCCTGTGCTTCCGCATCATCAGAAACAGCCTGTTCTTCGATATATTCCCACATTCCCCCCCTCGGTGGAGGAGCAGAAACACGTCGCTGAACACTCTCTGCACTCGCACGCATTTGCTCATGCACAATTTTTTGGTTGAGTTCTTCAATGCGGTCAATGTTGATGGTGTATGCCTTGGTCTTGTTGAATGCGTCACCGACCGTTGTCGAAAGGAGGGCATTCTGGTCTTCAAGAGAGCGGATTGTCCGCTTGATCGTACTCTCTGACCAGAATGGGAACTGATCGCGCCACTGTTTGACCGTGTTGTAAATCCAGCGGCGTCCATATTGATCGCAAAAGCCCGCCTCGCGCGTAATCCAATACTGCACTTGTTGAAGAAAGATTGCCTCATTCAACCCGAGCAGAACGGCAAGGCTCGGCTGAACGGTGAGCGGGGATTCCGAAATCAGAAGACTTGTCGCTGCCATCGTTCTTCACCTTTCCTATTGCCACAAAACAAGCGGATCCGCATAGACATAATCTCCGTCCGCACCACGAACGATATACTCCAGATGCAGATGTGCACCGGTTACATATCCTGTTGCCCCTACAAGCCCGATCACAGTGCCCTGCGTTATGTACTGATTGACGGACACATATACATCTGACATGTGCGCATACCGTGTATATGTGTCGTATGCCGGATGGTATAAAAGCACCTGATTGCCGAAGCCGTCCGCATAGTTGCCGGACTGGATCACGATGCCATCAAAAAGCGCAGGAATTGGCGTTCCCTCCGCATAGCCGAGATCAACGCCCGTGTGAAATTTCCACTCCCCTGAAATAGGATGCACGCGCCATCCGAACGCCGAGGTCACAGGAAGATCGGCTGCATGAACGCAGAACGGGAAAAGCAGGAGTAGGAATAGCACTGCTCCCACAGAGAAAAGTTTTCTGTTCATGACGGTCCTCTATCGTGAAAAACAAGTCCCCATCCCATTACGCCAAGCATTGCTATGATGACACGGAAATCAATGGATTCCATCGTATCCCCCTCACATATAGTGAAACTCAAGTCAGAAGTACCCTCTCGCCTTGTTCCTCTTATTCACGTGCCGATGCAGCTCGGCGCGCCGTTTCTCATCGTAGCCGAGCGCGTGAAGCCATGAAACACATGCGTGGATTACATTCGTGAGTTTTTCCGCAAGCATTGCTTTGGTATCGCGCTCCTTATCCGAATCAGTCCCCGCAATCTGTGCAAACTTCAGTGAGCCCTTGATAATCATGTCTTTCTCAGCCAACAGTCTTGTCAGCCAACCAAGTGCTGATGGCGATTGACACTGCGCATATTTGTAAGCCGTACATGGCTGCGGTTTTGTCATATCAATTACTTGATGTGTTTGTAAATGGAACGCATCCATCTGCTCCACTTTCTCACGTTTCATCTTTCTCCTCCGGCTCGATCACAATTCGCTCATACCTCTAATTCAACATCCGTAACTTCCAGTTCCATATCTTCAAAAGTAGCCCTCGAATCTTCAAACAGTTTTTCGCATCTCCCATCATATTTATGCAGGAATGCTTCTTTTGCCTCCTCTTCACTTTCTCCTTCGATACAGACACTCCCTGTAAGGTTATATTCAAATGATACGAAATAGGTAGCCATCTTCTTTCACTCCCTCCTTTGGCTTTTCTGCGATCATAAATTTTCTCATACAATGACCGCCTCTCGTGGTTCGTAGATGATTTCCTTGCCAAGCTGTGCTGCGAGAGCAAGCTCCTCGCGAACGCCTTTGCTGTGCTCCCAGTTTTGGAGCACATAGACAACATCCGCTTCGCGTACCATCGCCGTTGTGATGCGAAGATACGCATCCCATTCCAGACCGCTCGGCGGCAGTACAGCAGGATTGAGTACCGTGCAATCCTGCTCAAGCAGCCATTGTTCCGCAGCAGCAAAAATTTTCCTATATCCATCAACACCAGTTATCGCACCGGAGATGAATACGATTTTCCCTTCAAGGTTCATGGTGCATCCTCCTATTGGTTGGAGCAAAGCCTGACCAAATATCCTTTTTTATGAACTCTGCAAAATCAAGGTCTTCCTTTACTTCTTTTTCATCTTTCAATTCCTCAACGACATAAACCAAATCCGCACACTGTATCAACGCTAGAGCAAGAACCATATAACTCTTATATGATAATGTGGAATAGCGCGAATCATGAGTTGTAAGAGGATCTAAGATATATGCACCTTTCGATCTGAGATAGTTTTTTATATCCAAGAAATCTCTCTTTTGCGACTGTGTAATTGATCCAGCAATAAACACGAATCTTCCTTCAAGACTTGTAACAAATCCCATAGGTCGAGTGCCTTTTGTGATAAGAAAAGAGCCGTCACCATCATCTACCGCTAATAGACAATTTTGGCTTAGACACTTCAACGTGTATGCCAATGTCTTTGTAATACGGCGTTTTACTCCCATATCTGCACGCTCCTCCGTAATTTAGTGGAATAAAACCAAAACGACAGCCCTGTTCTTTCCATCACATCAATGTGGCAATGATTGTGTCCAAGAAGCCACATAAGGGATTATGAATATACCTATTCCGCCTATCAGAACAGCCCCCACGAATAGAATCAAATAGCGAAAAAGATATACGTCTTTCATGCAGAGTAAAACAATCCGTATGATGTAAAAAACGATTATAGATCCAATGAATACAAGATAAATTGTAGTCATTTTCTCGTTATTTGCTTGGGCTACAAACATTGCCAGACACATTATGAAAACAAAAAATATAAGATCGTTTGTTTTCATTTATTGTCCCTCCATTTATCCATTCCATAAAGGGCTGTTAGTGCCTTTGAGAGAGCTATACCTTCCCTGTGGCGACCTTTCTTTCCCAATTCATCACACAGATTCAAGATAATCTCAGCCGCTTCTTCGGTTGTCATATATACGCTGGAAGTAAATTCGTTGGAAATGGGGAAAGCTACCTCTGTAGTATCCCCCTCTTTCTCCTCTGCGATCGGCAGCCGCTCCTGCCCCGCCTCCTCTTCAAGAAGTGTTTCAAGGGGCTTCCCCCGTGTCTCGTCATAAACATCTGAAATGCTCTCGTCCTCTTTGATTGAGGTGATCTCATCGCGCGAATCATCTTCTGTATAGGAGGGTATTACAGGGGAAGTGACCTCATACGCCGTGCGTCCTTCTTGCTGCTGTGCTTGATCGGGAGCTTCCTCCGCATCTGCAAAAGTCTCATCCTCTTGGGTGGGTTCATCCGTCGTGTCAGAAAATGTTGCTTCTTCAACAAAATGGATTTCTGCTGCATTTTCTTCCGTCTCTGCCTCCGGTTCCGGATTCGATGCTTTCAGATGTGCTGCCAAATCAGAAAGCGTTCCGGAAAGTCGTCCTGCACGAATGGAGGCGACGAAGCTGTTTTGCAGCTCCTGATCTAAAGTGGCAATCTCCACTGCAACACTTTTACCAATCAGCCCCTCCTCAAACGCATTTTTGGCTTCATCCGTAAGCTGCGAGAGTGTCTGTAGACGCTGTAACGCCGATTTTGAAATAGAGAGTATATGCTCGGCGAAGAACGTACGAAACTTCATATTCACTCCGTTTGCATCCGCGAGTTCGCCCTTTTCTTTTGCCTCCTGATAGATTGCCCGTGCGATCGGCTCAAGATGCTGAACCTCGTTCAGCTGATCCAACACCGTCTTCTGACGGTAGTTGTTGGCGAATATGATGGAAAGCATCTCTACCTGTTCGGCAGATAGTGCGCCCTTTGCTTCAAAGACGGGTAAAACATGACACGGCAATTCTGCCTTATCGATTTCACCGCGCCGGATTCGGCAGAGTGTTGCAGAGAGACGACGCTCACCCGAGATCAGGCGATAGGTGCCGTCGCCGTTCGCAGTTACCTCCAGCGGTGCCATGTGATCGGAAACGGCAAGCGAGTTTGCCATTTCCTCAATGCCCTCAATCGAATAGAAGTTCTTTTCGTTCGGGACAATCTTTTCTGCGTCGATATTCTCAACGCGATAGACGGAACGCTGAACTGCTGCGTTTTGTGTTGCCGTGTTGAGATAGGAAAGCATACTTCCTTTATGTTTTTTCATTGGAGCAGTTCCTCCGCAAATCGAAGGACATCCCTTGCCACACGGCAGTAAGGACAGACCTCAAAGATACTCTTACGCGCACGGCTCGCTGCGAGAATATGCCGTTTTGCCATCGGTGTCGCGTAGGAAACGCGCGACTGGAAGAGCGGAAACCCCTCACGCTCCAAATCTTTGCTGAGTTCGATTGCTTCCGGATATGCCATATACTGATTCACGAGAACGCCTTTGATGGACAAGCCCGGATTGAACTGCTGCACATCCGTAATCTGATCGTGCATCTTGCGGATGCCCTCGATGCTGTCCAATTCAAGAAGCGTCACGATAATCACATCATCCGTACAGGCGAGTGCATTGAAAATACTCATGTTGATGTCCGGCGGATTATCGATCACACAGACAGCATAATCATCGGCGATTTCCGCAAGCGCATTTTTCAGAATCAAGTCCTGCCGCGTCTCCTGATCGCCGATGACGGCATAATTCGCCTCGACAAGCCCCATATCCGCAGCAATGAAGTCAATGTTGTGGTACTGCGATTTCTGCAAAACATCACGCACAGATGCCCCGTCCATCAAGATATTCGTGAGCGTTCCTTTTCGCTCATCTGCCCCAAGCCAACGCGAGGCATTGCCTTGTTTGTCGTTGTCAATAAAAAGGACACGCAAGTCCCACGATTCGGCAAGCAGATACGCCAGCCATGTTGAGATCGTCGTCTTTCCAACGCCGCCTTTGAGATTGATGAAACTGATGGTTTTCATGTTTTCCTCCCTGTCCTGATTTATAGATGATGTTTCTGATCCGTACCGTCCGAATAGGTAAAGCGTTCAAGTTCGCTGATGACCTGTCGCATATAGTCAATCAGATCGCTGACACGCTCTGCATTTTGCGGATCATGCTCCATTGCCTGAAACTCCGCAGAGAGCTGCCGGACGCCGGATCGTATGTTGAGTTTCAGACGATGTAAGTTTTCCTCAAATTTGGATATGTGATGTACCTCGATGATCGTCTCAAGGTATTGGACTTTCTGTTCGAGGGATGCAATTTTTTGCATAAGAGCATAGCGGGACTGCTGGTCATCCATCTCATACCTCCTCATTTCTCCTAAAACTCAATGAAAATGTCCTTGCAGTTTTAATAAAATTCTGCTACGCTATGCAAGAAACTGGTGGTGAAGGTGAAAATCTCGGTCGCAGAGTTTATTCATCATCCCTCCTGAATCCGCATTGACCGACATCAATGCGGATTTTTATATGTCCATATCTCTCTGAGATTGTCGATTCCCAGAGCATCGGCAATACGGAACGCTGATACGAGATTGGGGGAAATAGATCCGTTCTCATAGCGTATATATGTCCTACGCGATACCCCAGCCAGTTCGGCAATTTCTTCCTGCTGCTTTTCCTGCTGGAGGCGAATCTCCTTCAGTCGGTTCTCCAGATCGTATCTCATGCAGGGCTATCCCTCACCGACGGAAGGAACGCGCCGGAAGCCGATCCTGTGCTCGACGTTCTCCTCCGTATAGCTGGAAGCCCAGACAGAAATGTCATTATCCTCTTGCTCGTACAGCAAGCTCCCTTCTGCCTCAAGCTCATGCAGCGCAGTCCCCACATCCTCTATGGATGCCACAAGATAGCGCGAGAACTTTTTGAGGTCTAAATGGAAGCCATCCGGCGCAGCGGCTACAAGCCCGATGAGAGCCCCTCGTACAAAAATCCTCATGACGTACTCCCCCCACCAATCTGATCGCCCCATATCTCGAGCACATCTGCGCCGAGATAGTTGGCGATCTGCATTGCGACTAACGTCGGCGGCACTTCTGCATCGGTGTCATCCTCATATCTCTTATACAGATAAAGAGGTATACCGACGGCTTCCATTACCTGCCCCTGCGTGATCTTCTTTTGTGCACGAATTTGCCGCAGCCGATTCCCAATCCGGCGCTGCCGCTCCGCAAGAAAAGGACTGTTCTCTACAAAGGTTCTTCCGCAGTCTTGGCAGCGATACCGTCGGCGGTTGTAAACATATCGCTTCGTGGCATTTGGAATCCCCTGTAACGTCTGAAGTCGGTACTGATGCACGTCGGTATGATGCGATCCGCACGAGGGACATTTCACATCATCGACACGGGGGATGTGGAAACGTATCTCATCTTCCGTGCGAATCTCGATGCACTCCTCTGGGAGCGAATCAACATAGCGGACAAACTCAGCAGGTTTTATCATTCTGATCTCACCTCTTTTCGCACAAAAAAATAAATGTTGCAGGACACATAATGTGTCTCCACAACATTTATCATAGAGCCGAATTTTTTATTTCATTGCACTCTCATGAAATACTAATAATATTTTCACCCCTTTCTATCCTTTATTTGAGATATTCGATATAGACAGATATTAAGGAGGAATATTTATGCACATTGTAAAATCCTTCGCACTTGCAGCGCTCATGCTTGCGCTCATCATCTGCACCTCCGGCACGAGTGCGGCGGCGGCGCAGTGGGACGGCGGCAACATCCGCGCCCAAGGGCTCGGCATCGCACCGCCGAACACGGTGAGCTACGCACAGGCGCGCGCACTTGCACGCCGCGCGGCGATCACCGATGCCTACCGTCAGCTCGCCGAGCAGATCCAGGGCGTGAGCGTCGATGCGAACACGACGGTCGAGAACCTCATGGTGACGAACACGACCGTCAGCACCCACGTCAGCGCACTCATCAAGGACGCGCAGATCATCGAGGAAAAGTCGCAGTCCGACGGCTCCTACACCGTGACCATCGAGATCCCCGTCTACGGTGCGGACTCCCTGGCAGGCACGATCTTCACCCCGAACAAGACCCCCGAGCGCTGGACTGCGCCCGAGAGCGTCTACGCGCCCTACAAGCCCGCAGCCTACGACACGAGCGGCAGCGGCACCTACGACCGCGGCAAAACCACAACGACCGCAGCCGCACCGGCACAGCGCACGCCCGCTTCCTCCTCTGCCGCAGCAGCGCCCAAGGGACGCGCCGTCGGCGGCTACACCGGGGTCATCATCGACTGCACAGGGCTCGGTCTGCGCCCCGTCATGAGCCCCGTCGTCAAGACGGACAGCGGCCGCCCCATCTACGGCTACAAGAACCTCGACAGTGACAAGGTCGTCGCAAACGGCATGGCATCCTACGTCCGCGATGCGGCAGATGCGACGCGTGCGGGCACGAACCCGCTGCGTCTGCGTGCCGTCGCCGTGGACAGCGGGGCGAACCCCGTGCTCTCGGCGGACGATGCGAACCGTCTGCTTCTCGAAAACGGCGCGAGCGGCTTCCTCGACGCGACGAACGTCGTCTTTATCCGCTGATCTCTGAAAAACATCAAAAAAAGCAAAAAGCCCCGCATGATTTGTGACATAAATCACGAACAATGTGGGGCTTGTGTGTTATACTGTAAAAGTTATCATGAAAAAAGGGGGGAATCACATGAAACTCAGTGCACGCAATCAGCTCAAGGGCAAGATTGTCTCCATCGAGAAGGGTGCCGTCAACGGCATCGTCGGCATCGAGCTGAAGGGCGGCGACGTCATCACCTCGACCATCAGCCTGAACTCCATCAACGAGCTCGGTCTTGAGGTCGGCAAGGAGGCGTATGCCGTCATCAAGGCGACGTCCGTCATGGTCGGCGTCGATCATCATCACTGCTAAGACATTCTCTTGCAGCAAAACCCCCGCACATCGGATCATCCGACGTGCGGGGGTTTTTTGCAATCTTAGCCTTCTCGTCGGAACAGGGGGAGACACGGTCAGCATGACGGAAGGGACGCTCCCATTATTCCTCCACGTGATGCTCACGATGCCGCTTCGGCGGACGCGGGTGATAGAGGCTCCAATTCCAATGAATCGCTGCAAAACGGACAAGGAGAACCAGCACGAACGCGAGCCACGAGTCCGCCTCCACCCCGAGCGTAAAACGCAGCGCACAGAACACGAACGCACCGACAAGGGATGCCGCCGCATACACCTCGGCGTAGAGCACGACGGGCATCCGCTGCGCGAGCACATCGCGGATCATACCACCGCCGACCGCCGTCGTCGCCGCGAGCAGGATCGGCAGGACAAAACTGTCCTCCCCGCCGACGCGCACACCCGTCAGCGCCCCCGTGATCGTAAAGGCGGCAAGCCCGATCGTATCCGACACATTGAAAATCGTGAGGAGGCGCTGCCGCCGCATACGGTGCAGTGCCGTCCACTGGTAGAGGAACGACGTTGCGAGAGCCACCCCCACCGAAAGCAAAAAATTCGTTGTGTCGCGCAGCGTCATCGGCGGCGTGATGCCGACCAGTACATCGCGCACCATCCCTCCGCCGACCGCCGTCGCCAGTGCCAGCACCGAAATCCCGAAAATATCCATGCGGCGCGAGATGCCGACCAGTGCGCCCGACACGGCAAAGGCGAGCGTCCCGATGATGTCGAACAGCCGCCAGAGGTCTTCTACGACCATGTTTTCATCCTTCCCCTTAAAATGGCATTTATAAGGAATCGCCGATAAAATGAAGTCCGTCAGATTGGCGCAGATTTTTCGTTCGGTCAAGGAAACAAGCCGGACGCATGGTGGAATCTATGCGGAGGACTTGTTGACACAGAGAGGGCGGAAAAGATGCCCAAGCTGATCGTCAGTCCTGCGCGAACAGATACAGCACCGTCTCAATCGGCGTGAGCATTCCCGTCCGTGCCGAGCGGGATGTTGCCGCAATCAGATTCCCGTCCATATCGTAGACCGCACGCTCCAGCGTCAGACGGTACGTCTCGCGTGCATCGCGGATCTTCGCCCCCGCAATCCGATAGGCGACCATCTGCTCCGCCCCCGCCGCGCGTGCCGCCGCGAGATGATCGCGCAGCCCGCTGAGCATCCCATCCGCCGAGAGCCCTCCACCGCCCGCCGCGAACACGATCGCAGCATTCTGCACATGGAGCGCGTCCCGCAACACCGCCATCATATAGGGCGCATCCTCCGCGAGCGTTTCGTCCAAGTCCGTCTCAACCGGCGTGACATAGAGCGTATGCCCCTCCGCACGGTTCGGCAGCCCCATCAGAAAGAGATAGGCATTGTCGCCACCGTACGCATCATACAGCTGACGAATCGCCGCATCCACATAGACGATCAGCGCATGGGGGAACTTCGCCACAGACCGCGCAGGAGACCACGGGATACGCTGCCCGAACTGCCGGAAGCCGAGCGGCGCGGCAAGCACATCCTTCATCGGATCGCCGCGCATCACCACACGGTGCAGCGTAAATCGCCCCTCATAGCGACGCACAAACGCCGCATTCCCCACGGCAGGTGCACCGAACGTCGTCACAACAAGCTGCTCTGGTGAAACACCCAGATCCGAGAGACGCGCCGCCGCAAGGACTGCCGCCGCTCCGCCGAGGCTGTGCCCCGTCAGATAGATCCGCATCGAGGGATGTGCACGCAGCTCCGCCGCCAACACCTCCCCTGCCGTCCGATTCCCATATGCAGGCAGCACATCCGTAAAGAGTGCCGCCTGCGTGTAGTCGAGGAAGCCACGGTGGACGAGCGGCATCTCCCTGCGCTCCGTCACACGCATATCGCGCACGGCAAGGAACTCCGCAGGACTGTCCCCGCCGAACGCGGCACGCCCGAGCCGCAGATCCGTCCACACATCACTCCCGCGCTCCGTCCCCGGAAAGGCGATGAGATGCGTCTCCGCTCCATCCTCATCCGTCCGCACCATGTGGAAGAACCGTCCGACCGTCCCCTTTTCCCCCGCCGTCTCATACGATGCAATCCGCCAGCCCGCAGCGACGAGACGCGCACGCAGCAGCTCCGGCAGCTCCCCACTGTACGCCGCCTCCGATGCCGCCGCCGTCACGAAGAGCAGCGAAGGGAGATCAGAGGGTGCAGCCAGCACGTGCAGCGGCGCAAGAAGCACCGCAAAAAACACCAAAAATCGCAAAAAACGCATCCCCGCCCCTCCCCTCATACAAAATCAAACGCTGTCATTATAGCATTGAAGGACATTTTGTTCAATCATGGGAAGAGCAAAGGTGTGTCCGTCCCAAAAATCCATCACTTTCATACAAAAACACATCACTTTCTGCAATTCTCTTGTCGCAAATAAATTGCTTTGTTAAAATAAAATATCAACGGGAATTTCTGCATATAAGGAGGCAAACCTCATGAACCATCCATTTTTACGCAAACAAGCGTCCCCCCCCCACGGACACTTGTCCCTCGCATCCTCGCGGCTCTCGCGGCGGGTGTCGTCACGCTCGGCGCACTCCCCTGCGCCTATGCTGCACCACCCATGGTCCGCTCCGCCGTCACGGAGAATATGGACCTGCCCGATGGCGTTGCGGGCAGCATCGACGGCTCTGACGCGACCATCACGGTCGGCACAGAGGGCGGCGGCACATTGCCCGTGCTCACAAATGGCAGCAGGGGTGGGGATGTCAGCGGTTTATTCTACAAGGGTGCTGTGGCAAATACGTCACGTGAGTCACCATTTACGCTGCAGGGCGGCAGCGCTGTCATCCACAGCGGCACGATGCGGAAGGTCTACGGCAGTAATGCCGAAGTCAAGGCGGTGCTGAATCAGTATCATGAGGGGGATGTCTACGTGCAGGTCACGGGGGGCAGCGTCACGATTACGGGCGGTGAGACCAGCTATGTGGCCGGAGGATACGTTCGTGCAGGGAGTGCGGAGGTGAGGAGTGTACCAGAGGGTACAGTATGCGGGAATGTTGTGCGTCTGCAGGGGGGAACGCACACAAAGGTCTACGGCGGCGTAATTGAGGGTCCGGGGTATCAGTCAAAATGCTTCGCCGAGGGCAATACGGTCTATATCAGCGGCGGCACATATCGTCCCGAGGGGCTCATCGCGGGAGGCATGGCAACTGCCAAAGACATCTGCAAAGTCTGCAACAACACGATCGAGATCACGGGTGCGCCCGGGCCGCTGCCAAAGCTGATCGGTGGGATTGTCCGTGGAACCGACAGCACTAGTTTAGAGAACAATGCGCTGATCGTACGCGATACGAAGGGCATCACGGCAGTCTCTGCGGAACATTTCCAGAAATTCGTCTTCTATGTGCCTGCAGGTCTTGCCGCAGGGGAGCCGATGCTCACGCTCACCTCTGCGACGCAGGATGTCAAACTCGAAGGAGCTGTCGTCGAGGCGCATCTGCCGGGCAGCGTCACGGCGCATGATCTGACGCTCCTCCGGACAGACGCCCACATCACCACGGACGCAGAGACCAAGATGACGGTCTACGAGGGCATCTCGGGGGGCATGCTGACAAGTACGATATATGTGGACAATACGAAGCAAAAACTCATGGTGCGGCGTGACGGATCGTTCCTATTCACCGGCGTGGACAATGCGAAGTCCCTCGCCGAGACGATGGCAGGTTCGGCGGCATTCCTCGGTACGGGCGCAAATCTCTTTACGGACGCGGGGCTGCGCAGTGCATCCACGGAGGCGGCGACGACGAGCGGCTTTGCCCCCTTTGCCGCGCTCGGCGGCGCGTCCCTGCGCCATGAGACGGGCTCGCACGTCGAGATGAAGGGCATGAACCTCGCCGTCGGATTCTCGCGTGAGCTAAAGCGTGGGAACGACCGCCTTCTCTTCGGTCCCCTCGTCGAGTATGGGCGCGGCAGCTATGACAGCTACGTCAACGCGGTGCACGGCGACGGCACGGTCAGCTACCTCGGCGCGGGCGCATTCCTGCGCAGGGAACAGGCGAACGGGCTGTTCTACGAGGGCAGCCTCCGATTCGGACGCACGAAGATGGACTACAACGCCGACCTCCCGGTGGGATTCAGCAAGCTCCACACCTCCTACGATACGGATGCAAACTACATCGGCGCGCATCTGGGGATCGGACGTGAGATCACGGCGGGCAGCGGGAACAAGCGCGAGATCTATCTGCGCTACTTCTACACGCGTCAGAATGCGGCGGATGCAACGCTCTCCACGGGCGACCACTATACCTTCGACGCTGTGGACAGCCATCGTCTGCGGACGGGCGTGCGGTGGACGATGCCACGGACGGGCGGCGCTCTGATCCTCGGCACCTCCATGCAGTATGAGTTCGGCGGCGACACGAGCGCGACCTACCATCGCGCGGGCGGGCTGTCCTACACCTCGCCGTCCCCGTCGCTCAAGGGATTCTCCGCAAGCGTAGAACTCGGCTGGAAGGCATCCATCGGCGAGAATGCCTCCACCAATATCAGCGTCGAGGGCTGGGCGGGCAAACAGCGCGGTGTCGCCTTGAACGCCGGCTTCAACTGGAAGCTCTAAAGTGCAAGAGACTGCAGAACTCTTGTTGGCAGGTAATCTGTAAATTCACACTTGTCAAGTTGTCTGCCGGCTGTTATAATGAAAACAGAAAGAACGCCCCAGGCGATACCTTTCCGAATCAGATCTAGTTAAACATAAAGAATAACCGCTCCGTTTCTCAGGTCAGGGCGGTTATTTCTTTTTGTTTATCGCTAAAATATATCCTGTGGCGACGACGAGCAATGCGATCGCACCGATTTCAGACATATCCGCTCACCCCCCTTCGGGGGAAAGATACCGCCTTTTGCTTGGGACGTTCCATCTCTATTATATGGAATATATACAATAAATGTCAAACATATTTTTCAAAATGAATTTACACAACCAAAAAACCGTCGTAGTTTCCTACGACGGTACTTTTTCAAAATGGTGCGGTTGATGGGACTTGAACCCATACGTCTTGTGAACACTACCCCCTCAAAGTAGCGCGTCTGCCAATTCCGCCACAACCGCATGCTATAAAGTTAAATGGTGCGGTCGAGAGGACTTGAACCTCCACGATGTTGCCATCACTAGCGCCTGAAGCTAGCGCGTCTGCCATTCCGCCACGACCGCGTGACTATCAAATTGTAAAGAAAAAGGATGGTGCGGTCGGTGGGACTTGAACCCACACGTCTTGTGAACACTACCCCCTCAAAGTAGCGCGTCTGCCAATTCCGCCACGACCGCGTGACAATCGAGTATGATATTTGGTGCCGAGGACCGGAATCGAACCGGTACGATCTTACGATCGGGGGATTTTAAGTCCCCTGCGTCTGCCTGTTCCGCCACCCCGGCGAAATGCAAAATGGAGCGGGTGATGGGAATCGAACCCACGTGACCAGCTTGGAAGGCTGGGGCTCTACCATTGAGCTACACCCGCATGGAGCTGGCGAGAGGACTTGAACCCCCAACCTGCTGATTACAAGTCAGCTGCTCTACCGATTGAGCTACGCCAGCAGCATTGCACAAGCGGCACGCGCCGCAGACGCTGTAGGATACGAAGTGGTGCCTCAGAGCGGAATCGAACCACTGACACGGGGATTTTCAGTCCCCTGCTCTACCAACTGAGCTACCGAGGCATAAAAATGGCGACCCGAAGGGGACTTGAACCCCTGACCTCCGCCGTGACAGGGCGGCATTCTAACCAACTAAACTACCGGGCCGTTGTTGTGTACCTTGGTGGGCGATGACAGGATCGAACTGCCGACATCTTGCTTGTAAGGCAAGCGCTCTCCCAGCTGAGCTAATCGCCCATATAATGGTGACCCACCACGGAATCGAACCGTGAACCTACTGATTAAGAGTCAGTTGCTCTGCCAGTTGAGCTAGTGAGTCATAATAGGTAAAAGAAAATAGTGGTGGCTCACCCGGGACTCGAACCCGGGACCCTCTGATTAAAAGTCAGATGCTCTACCAACTGAGCTAGTGAACCTTTATCAGCGCCACAGTACCCGCCAAAAAAGGGTATAATTTGGCTGGGGTAGTTGGATTCGAACCAACGGATGCGGGAGTCAAAGTCCCGTGCCTTAACCGACTTGGCTATACCCCAACTATCCAAAGCGGCAGCGCCGCCAAAATACAAAATGGCTCCTCGAACTGGACTCGAACCAGTGACATTCTGATTAACAGTCAGACGCTCTACCGACTGAGCTATCGAGGAGTGATTGCGGCAACTACCTACTCTCCCACGTCGTCTCCAACGAAGTACCCTCGGCCTTTGAACGCTTAACTACTGTGTTCGGAATGGGAACAGGTGGAACCGTTCAGGCATCATCACCGCATACTTGAGTGCTTGTCCACTCAAAACTTCACAGAAGAAACTATTTCAAGCAAATTTTACGGCTTATACCTCTTCACACTTACGTTATTGTAATGTGTTGAGCGCGGTCAACGTCATCCAATCACACGTCGCTCTCGCTCGTGTTCTTGGGACGTTTTCGCGTACGACCTGTTACCCGTTCAGCTTCATCCTACGGATTCGCTTCTCGGACAGGTCAGTAAGTCAAGCCCTCGACCGATTAGTGCTGGTCAGCTCCACACATTGCTGTGCTTCCACACCCAGCCTATCTACCTTGTCTTCTTCAAGGGGTCTTACTTCCTTTTAGGAATGAGATACTTCATCTCGGGACGGGCTTCACGCTTAGATGCTTTCAGCGTTTATCCCTTCCGGACGCAGCTACCCGGCCGTGCCCTTGGCAGGACAACCGGTACACCGTTGGTCCGTCCACTCCGGTCCTCTCGTACTAGGAGCAGCCTCCCTCATGTATCTTACGCCCGCGATGGATATGGACCGAACTGTCTCACGACGTTCTGAACCCAGCTCACGTACCACTTTAATGGGCGAACAGCCCAACCCTTGGGACCTGCTTCAGCCCCAGGATGTGATGAGCCGACATCGAGGTGCCAAACCTCCCCGTCGATATGGACTCTTGGGAGAGATTAGCCTGTTATCCCCAGGGTAGCTTTTATCCGTTGAGCGATGGCAATTCCACTCTCTTTCCACCGGATCACTAAGCCCTACTTTCGTACCTGCTCGACCCGTCAGTCTCGCAGTCAAGCTCCCTTCTGCCTTTATGCTCTTCGCGCGATTTCTGTCCGCGCTGAGGGAACCTTTGGACGCCTCCGTTGCTCTTTCGGAGGCGACCGCCCCAGTCAAACTGCCCGCCTGGTACTGTCCCGAATGCTGTTAACATTCCGGTTAGATCCTTAGCATATAAAGGCCGGTATCCCAACGGTGACTCCGATAAATCTGGCGATCTATCCTCCCAGTCTCCCGGCTATCCTGTACGTTATATGCCAAAGACCAATGCCAAGCTGCAGTAAAGCTCCATGGGGTCTTTCTGTCCAGTCGCGGGTAACCTGCATCTTCACAGGTATTTCAATTTCACCGGGTCCCTCGTTGAGACAGTGCCCAAATCGTTACGCCTTTCGTGCGGGTCGGAACTTACCCGACAAGGAATTTCGCTACCTTAGGACCGTTATAGTTACGGCCGCCGTTTACAGGGGCTTCAGTTCGCTGCTTCACCTTACGGCTAACAACTCTCCTTAACCTTCCTGCACCGGGCAGGCGTCAGCACCTATACTTCAGCTTGCGCTTTCGCAGGCACCTGTGTTTGTGGTAAACAGTCGCTTGGGCCTCTTTTCTGCCGCCGACAACAGCTCCAACAGTAAATGTCTTCACCACCATCGGCCATCCTTTTCCCGAAGTTACGGATGCATTTTGCCGAGTTCCTTAAC